>JAOZLS010000069.1 GCA_029934705.1 Bacteroidales bacterium
TAGCTTCTATACAAAAAATAAAAGCCTTAGAACCAATTGAAGGAGCAGATGCTATTGAAAAAGCACAAGTTTTAGGTTGGCAACTTGTAGTAAAAAAAGGTGAATTTAAAGTAGGTGATTTTTGTGTTTACTGCGAAATTGACAGCATAATGCCCGACAAACCCGAATATGCTTTTTTAAAACCACGCAAAATGCTAATTAAAACCGTAAAATTGCGAGGACAAGTATCTCAAGGAATTTGCTTTCCTCTTTCAGTTTTGCCTAAAGACATTGCCATTGTTGAAGATTTTGATTTAACTGATATTTTAGGTGTAGAAAAATACGAACCACCAATTCCGGCATCACTCTCTGGAATAATGAAAGGTAAATTCCCTTCGTTTATTCCAAAAACAGACGAAACTCGTGTTCAAGTTTTGCAAGAATTATTGGACGAACATAAAGGCGAAAAATGCTATATTACTGAAAAACTTGATGGCAGTAGTGTTACTTACTATATGAAAGATGGCGAATTTGGTGTTTGTAGCAGAAATTTAGAATTATTAGAAGACGAGGAAAATTCTCTTTGGAAAGTGGCTAGAGAATTAGATATTGAAAATAATTTGCGTGCTTTAAATAAAAATTATGCACTACAAGCTGAAATTGTTGGCGAAGGAATTCAAAAAAACACACTTAAATTAAGAGGACAAACCGTATTCTTTTTTAATGTTTTTGATATCGATGCCTATAAATACCTTGATTTTAAAGAATTTATACTTTTAATTAAAGAACTAAAATTAAAAACAGTTCCAATTATTGAAGAAGAATATATTTTGGATAATGACATTAATAAATACGTAGAAATGTCTGAAGGTAAGTCGCTAATTAATCCAAATGGTTGGCGAGAGGGAATTGTTATTCGCTCGATAACAGAACAATTAATTAAAGGAGAACGTTTTTCATTTAAAGCAATAAATCCAAAATTTTTGTTGAAATATGATAGTTAAATAATACTGAGTATGCTTCAAAAACCAGTCAGATGTCTGTATTTGCAAAATGCGGAAACCTATTTGTCTTATTTATTGTTAATTAACAAAGCTGTCAGACCAATATCTGTACAAATTTTGACTTTTCGGAGTGGACTCAATATTTACTTTTTTAACTTAAGAACAGTTAATAAGCAAGCCTAAAATGAACGTTTACTTATTAACAGTTCTATAAATAACTCAAGCAAGTTTACTTTTCTTCTTGGAAAATTAGACTACTTTTGTAATTTCGCATTCTCAATTTTAAATATTCTACAAATTAAAAATAAAAATTAACAATATATAAAGTATTAACAGCGTTATTCCTTTTCGCTTTCAACTTAAAAAATTGAAATACTTTACAAAAGTAAATAAATTAAAAAACATTATGCATACTATAAAAACAATTGCACTTGTTGCACACGATAACAGGAAAGAAGACTTAACAGAATGGGTAAGTTGGAATTGGAAAGAATTAATAAAACACAAAATATATTGCACAGGAACAACTGGTACTTTGGTAGAAAAGACTCTTTCGAATAAACTTGTAGATGGTGGGAATATAAAATTAGACATTACAAAATTAAAATCGGGACCTTTAGGTGGCGATCAACAATTAGGTGCTTTAATTGCAGAAGGTAAAATTGATGTTTTTATCTTTTTATGGGATCCAATGATGCCTCAGCCACACGATGTAGATGTAAAAGCTTTACTAAGAATTTCGGCATTATATAATGTGCCAACCGCCTGTAATAGAGCAACAGCAGATTTTCTAATCTCATCGCCACTTATGGAGCAAGAATATACACCTGCAATAAAAGACTATACCAATTACATAAATCGAAAAATATAAACTAAATATTTCATTTTTATATTTTTTATAACTTTATTTGTAAAACAATTAAACCCAAAACAATGAATACTTTAACCAAAACACTTTTGTTTATTATTATTATTGAAACTGCTACCTTATTATGGTTTGCTTATGACAGGACAGTACAATCAATAGATAACAGACAACTTACAGAGAATTTAGAAAAAAAAATAGACGAGAAAGATGCTGTTCAGCTTGAGTTGCAAAATATGCTTGAGCAATATGAAAGCATAAAAACAAATAACCAAACTCTTAATCAGAAACTTGAAAAAGAGCAAGAAAGAATTATTGAGTTAATGACCAAATTAAAAAGTGTAAAACGCAATGAATTGTATAAGATAAAAGAACTTCAGAAAGAAGCTGAAACTCTTAGAAATATAATGAAGAGCTATGTAAAACAGATTGATTCACTGAACACTAGAAATAAAATTTTAATAAATACCAACAGAGATATTACTCAAAGGTATGAGCTTGAAAAAGATGAGAAAAATAACTTAATTGTTCAGCGAGATAGTCTTACAAATAAGGTAAAACAAGCCGCTATACTTGAAACCTCAGGAATTAATATTTTAGCTTTAAATAAAAAAGGTAAAGAAACATCGAAAGCTAAAAAACTAACAAAATTTAAAGCATGTTTTACTCTTGAAGATAATATTATTGCAAGAAGGGGTACAAAAAATGTGTATATAAGAATAGCTGGTCCTGATAATATGATATTACGTAATGACGAGTCTGGATTTTTTATGTTTAATGGAAAAGAAATTGCTTACTCGGCAAAAAGAGTTATTTTATATAACGGCGACGATATGAACGTTTGCATGTATTGGCTTAACAATTTGGAACAACCAGGAGGAAATTATAGCCTCGACATTTTTGTTGATGGGTATAATATTGGGAAAAAGACGATTAAACTAAAATAATCACTGACTAATGACGCTACATTGTCCTTCGGACGAATGCAGGTCAATGCTAAAAAAAAACGAACAACTTATTAAAAATTAACTTGCATACCTACTCTTATACCAAACTGTTTGGTTTCGGGGTTTTCAATATGTGTAAGTCGCCAAATACCATCAACTCGTATAAATTTAAAAATGTTTTCGATGCCAAGACCTGCTTCAATGTATGGTTTACTTACATCTGACAAGCCACCTGGGAAAGCAAACTCAAGTCTATTTTCATCTGACAATGAACCAATAACAGCTTTTGTAAAAATCACTTCTCTAAAGTGCATTCTTCTTAATAATGGTACTTTATTTAAGAATAAACCTTGAAAATGATGCTCAACAAAAATACTTGCATATTTATCGCTTGCAAATTCATAGTAATTCATCATGTTAAATGCGTAAATATCACTAAAATACGATTGATTACCTTCGTGTAATTTTAAAATTGGATAAGGTACTTTTCCGAAAATTTTTCCAGCCTCAACATAATAATTAAGTTTACCAAAAGGTCCAAATATCATATAATGCTTCATTCCCAAAGTTATTTTATCGTATTTATATTCTCCATCCCAAAAATCGACAATTCCGTGAGTTAAAGCTACTTCAAATATTGGATAAAGTGAGCCTGCTACAAGTCTATTAAAATTCCCGCCAAGAGTTTCTTCATTATAACCAAAATGTACATTTAAACTAAGTTCGCTTACCGATAATTTTTCTCTTTCTATATTATTAAAGTCAATAAAAGGCAAACTATCCGTTGGAAAAATATCTCTATGCGAAAAATATAAATTAGTTGTAAGTCCTTTAAAAATATCTCTTTCAATGCCTACTTCAAAATCCTCAACTGGTAATAATTTATCGTTTAAGGTGGTACTTAATGCTGAAGAAAAAATATTATCGCTACCAAATGCTCCAGCACTAAGCCCTAGTTGAACCATGTCGTTTTGATAATATAGTTTTAGCATTGTCCACTGTTTTGCTTTGAGCTTATACAACACTTGAGCTCCATATTTTAATTTTTGGTCCTTTAATCCAAAGGCAAGATGCCCGCTCAGTTCAATTTTCTTGCTAAAATCGTTACTTGTTCGCCCTCCAATGCGAAATCTATTGCCTTCTATTAGATTTTTACTATATATATAATAATAAGGTCCTATTTCAAATTTTCCTACATCAAGGTATCCTGTAGAAATTAAATAAACAAAATTTTCAACCTTTTTAAAAGCAGGAGTATTTTCAACAGAATCGACCATTGTGTGTATTGCTTGCTCTTTTACAGTAAGTTTACTGTGTCTATTTTCATTCCAAAAAGTTGTATCATTATCAAACACATCATCGGCTAATGCTATTTCTCTGGACTGAACTTTAGAAAAAGTCTTTGGCGGGAAATCGATATTTATTTTAACGTCTTTTCTTGAAACGTATTTTCGTCCAAAAAAGCCAGCAGTTCTGCCCGAAATATTAAAATCGATAAATAATTGCTCGGTTGTTGGAAACCAAATACTATCGTTAACTAAATTGAACCCATGATTAATGTACATTGATTCTATAAATTCGATATTTGCTGTTTTAGACATATTTGCTGATATGCTTTTTAGTGCAAAAGTTGTGTCGGCTACCCAAAAATCGCCAAAAAAGGTATATTCATTTTTTCGCTTTGGTTTATATGTAATGTGGTAGCACCAGGTATTATCGACAAAAGCACTATCAATTAAATAATATTTATATACCATAAGTGAATTAAACGATATTGGGCTAACAAACTGTTTATCAAAAACATCTATATAATTTTCATAAAAGTTCATTTCTAAATACATTTGCCCCGAAAACCTTGTAACACTTGCATTTTTAATTCCCGAAGAATTTATTGCTTTTATATCTTCTTTTTTATTACGTGGAAATTTCTGATAGTAAAAATCTGATAAGGTTTCAAGTAAAAGCAAAGGCATATAAGTCTTACCTGTAACCGATGATGTATCTAGCCCTTCAAACACAATACTAAAATTCTTCATGAATTTATCATCTTTTATACGAGGGTCAATGTTATTAATATCTGCTCGAAGTTTTGTATATTGCTCGTAGCTGTAGGAGAAAAAGCGTGCTGGGTCATTATTTCGTTTATTTTTTATTACATTTCTTAAAATACGATGTGCTGGATTTTCGCCTGGTAATATTATAATTTCATCAATATTATATGATTCTTGTTTTAAGCGAAGGTTAATCACTTGATAAATACCAATTTTAACACTGATTGTGTCGGATACATAAGCAATACAGTTAATAATTAGGGTATCATATTTTTTATTTGTTTCTAAAAAAAACTCTCCATCATAGTTGGTAACTGTTCCTGTATTTGAATTTTTAAAAGAAATGGTTGCAAAAGGAACAGGTTCAGATGTTTTTTCATCATAAATAGTTCCTCTTATTTTAGTTTGTGCAAATAGATTATTGCTCGCGATTAATAAAAAAGAGATTATTAATATTTTAGTTATATTACTAATAGACATTATAAGGTTTTTAGTTTTATTTTATATAAAATAACCTGCTAAAATCTTTAGCAGGTTAAAGTCAAATTTTAATATTCACCAATTAATTAGCTACTTCTGACATAAATTTAATTCTAACTAATCTTATTTCTTCTTCTGTATAATATTCTTCACCAAGTTCATCCATAGCATCTTGTAGTGATTCACTTTCTGCTTCTAAAAAATAGGCATAAACCTCATCATAAGCCTCTTCGTCAACAATTTGATTTATATAATAACTAATATCAAGGTTTGTTCCTGAATTTATAATTGCTTCAATTTCGGTAATTAAATCGGTCATTTCTAAACCTTGAGATTTAGCAATATCGTCAAGATTTACTTTCCTATCAATACTTTTAATAATAGTAACTTTAGCTCCCGACTTGTTAACAACAGATTTCACAACTAAATCTTGTGGTCTATAAATTTCCTTTTCATCAACATAACGTGCAATAAGTTCAATAAATTCTTTTCCAAATTTGTTTGCTTTTCCTGTACCAACGCCCGAAATATTTACAAGTTCGCTCATTTTTATAGGATACCTTGTTGCCATATCTTCGAGTGATGGATCTTGAAAAACTACAAATGGTGGTACTTTTTTCTTTTTAGCAATATCTTTTCGTAAATTTTTCAGCATCTGAAATAATTCTTCGTCGGAAGCACCACTTCCTGCTGATTTTGTATAGCTCTCCTCCTCAACAATATCGTAATTATGATCCTCTGTTATCATTATTGAATACGGATTTTTCATATAATCTAAGCCTTTTTTATTCAGCTTTAACAATCCATAATTTTCAATATCTTTGTCTAATAAACGGTTAACAAGTGCCTGCCTTATTACTGAGTTCCAGAATTTTTCATCTTTATCTTTATCTAATCCAAAAATCTCGAGTTCATCGTGCTTAAATGATTTAATTGATGCTGTTTCTTTTCCTGCTAAAATATCGGCAACATGTTCACCTTTATATCTTTCTTTAACAATCTCTACTGCTTCTAGTACTTGTACTATATCTTTGTCTCCTTCAAATTTTTTCTTTGGATTTAAACAGTTATCGCAATTACCGCAAGGTTCTGCTAATATTTCTCCAAAATAATTGAGAAGCATTTTTGGTCGGCATACCGATGATTCGGCATAAGCTATTGTTTCAAGTAAAAGTTGTTTTCCAATTTCTTGCTCAGCAACAGGTTTGCCTTGCATAAATTTTTCAAGTTTCTGAATATCTTTATAACTATAAAATGTAATACATTTTCCTTCGCCACCATCACGACCTGCACGCCCTGTTTCTTGATAATATCCTTCAAGACTCTTGGGTATATCGTAATGTATAACAAACCTTACATCTGGTTTATCTATTCCCATTCCAAAAGCAATAGTTGCAACAATTACATCAACATCTTCCATTAAAAACATGTCTTGATGTTTTGAGCGAGTAGCAGAATCCATACCTGCATGGTAAGGGAGTGCTTTTATGTCATTAACTTGAAGAGTTTCAGCAATTTCTTCAACTTTTTTACGACTTAAACAATATATTATACCAGATTTACCTGAATTTTCTTTTATAAAAGATATTATTTGTTTTGCTGGATTAATTTTTGGTTTAACTTCATAATATAAATTAGATCTAAAGAAGGATGCTTTATATACTGTTGCATCAAGAATTCCTAAATTCTTTTGAATATCGTGCTGAACTTTAGGTGTAGCAGTTGCTGTTAAAGCAATTATTGGACCTCGCCCTATCTCTTCAATTACCGGTCTTATTTTCCGATACTCTGGCCTAAAGTCGTGTCCCCATTCAGATATACAGTGTGCTTCATCAATTGCATAAAAAGATATTTTAAAACTTTTTAAAAATTCTACATTTTCTTCTTTTGTAAGAGTTTCGGGTGCAACATATAATATTTTCGTTTTCCCTGCTAGCACATCACTCTTTACCTGAGTAATTTGAGTTTTTGTTAAGGAGGAGTTCATAAAATGAGCAATTCCTTCATCTTCAGTAAACCCCCTCATTAAATCAACTTGATTTTTCATTAAAGCAATTAGGGGAGAAACAACTATTGCTGTACCCTCTAGCAATATAGAGGGTAACTGGTAGGTAAGAGACTTTCCACCTCCTGTAGGCATTAGCACAAAGCTATCTTTCCCTTGTAAAACATTTTCAATAACTTGCATTTGTTCACCTTTAAAGGTATCAAATCCAAAATATTTCTGTAAAACTTCTTTTAAGTTGAAATTATTAGTACTAGACATTAGAATATCATTTAATCGTAAAAACAAAAAATCATATATTTTTAAATAAATTCCTGTTGTTGAAATATTATTCAATATATTTGTAAGCTAAAATAACAATAATATTATTTATAAAAACTATTTAACCAAATCTTTTTAATAAAATTGAAAAATAATTGAAAAATAACGACGAAATCATCGAATCTGGCAAAAAAACGATACTTGAAGAGTACAAAGCCATAAAAAAATTAGTTAATTATATAGATGAAGATTTTGCAACAGCAGTAAAATTAATTTATAAAAGTAACGCTCGAGTAATAATTACTGGAATTGGAAAAAGTGCAAATATTGCTCAAAAAATTGTTGCAACTTTAAATTCTACGGGTACTCCCTCAATTTTTATGCACGCTGCCGATGCAATTCATGGCGATTTAGGAATTATTAGTCCTAAAGATGTTGTTATTTGCATATCAAAAAGTGGTAATACTCCCGAAATTAAAGTTTTAGTACCTTTTATCAAAAATTTTGGAAATAAACTTATTGCTTTAGTTTCAAATACTGATTCTTTTTTAGCAAAAAACTCAGATTTAACAATTAAAGCTAGTGTTGAAAAAGAAGCCTGCCCCAACAATTTAGCTCCTACTTCAAGCACCACAGCACAACTCGTTATGGGCGATGCACTTGCAGTTGCATTGCTCGATTATAGGAATTTTAGCGATAACGATTTTGCTAAATTTCACCCAGGAGGAGCTTTAGGCAAAAGATTATATTTACGAGTTGATGATTTATACAAAACCAACGAAAAGCCTTATGTTTATGAAACAGATAGTATTGACAAAGTTATTATAGAAATTTCAAAAAAAAGACTAGGAGCAACAGCAGTTTTAAATCAAATAGGAGAACTAACAGGTGTTATTACTGATGGAGATTTACGACGAATGCTTCAAAAAAAGCTTGATATTAGTAAAATTACTGCCAATAATATAAAACACTCATCGCCTAAAACAGTAAGCCCTACAATGCTTGCAATTAAGGCTTTTGAGCTAATGAAAAATAACAACATAACACAACTAATAGTGTCGGAAGAAAACAAGTACCTAGGTATTGTTCATTTACACGACATTTTAAATGAGGGAATTGTATAGATATGGCTAAAGTAAAAGATGAAGAAATAAATATTCTTAAACATATAGAAGCCCTAAGATGGCACTTAGTACGTTCAACTATTGCAATAATATTTTTTGGTGTTGTAGCATTCATTTTCAAAGATATAATTTTTGACGATTTATTACTAGCTCCTAAAAGTGAAGATTTCTTTACAAACAGAATGTTATGCAAACTAGGAAACTTTGTTGGGACTGAAGTTTTATGTTTTAATTCAAATTTCCAAATTATTAATATTAATCTTGCAGGACAACTTTCGGCACACATTACTGTATCGCTAATTATAGGTTTTCTAATTGCTTTCCCATATATATTTTATGAATTTTGGCGTTTTATTAGACCAGCTATCAATAAAAGTGAAATTAAAACAGGAAGAGGCCCTGTCTTTTTTGCATCTACATTATTTACAATTGGTGCATTATTTGGGTATTATATTATAACGCCTTTATCAATACATTTCCTAGGTACTTATGCTGCAAGTGATGCTATTATTAATCAAATAAATTTAAGTTCATACATTCAAACATTTACATCAGTCATTTTATCGTCGGCAGTGGTATTTGAGTTACCTGTGCTAATTTATTTTTTAAGTAAAATAGGAATTGTTAGTCCACCGTTTTTAAAAAGGTACAGAAAACATGCTTTTGTTCTAATTCTTATTTTATCGGCAATAATAACACCACCCGATGTTTTTAGTCAAATACTTGTGTCGTTACCACTTGTAATGTTATACGAAGTTGGAATAATGATTTCTAAAAGAATTGAAAAGCAACGACTGTAAATTAATAAGGTGTATAATACAAAAATACCTTTAAATTTATTTGGGCGTTTTTATATTAAATAGAAATAACTTCATTGTATTTTAAATAATATAATTATATTCGTAAAATTCAATAATAAAACATTATGCCTTCTAAAAAACACGAGCGTATAAAAAAGGTTTTGCTCGCTACATCGGTACAACTAAAAAAGAGAGGAACACTTCCTCAATTTAAACATATACGCCCATTATTAGAAATGGGAACACTTTTTAACATGCTACCATGGGGTGTTCATTTTAAAGAAATAAAACTAAAAAAAGAAAATTGCTTTAGGTCTGTAGTAGCTGAAGCAATAATACCTACACGTCCTAAAAACACATCTCAAATAATTTTATACTTTCATGGAGGTGGCTACACAATTGGCTCATCGCACACACATAGAGCTTTGGTTGGCAAGCTTTCAAAAAAAACAGGAAAAGTTGCAATATTAGTAGAATACAGAAAAGCACCTGAACACCCTTTCCCTGCTGCACTCGAGGATGCTCTTTTTGCTTACCAAGCACTTTTAGACAGAGGCAAAAAAGCAAAAGATATTATTATTGCTGGTGACTCTGCTGGTGGTGGACTTGCTATTGCATTAATGGTTAAACTTAAAATTGAAAAAATACCATTACCAGCTGCAAGTATTTGTATTTCGCCATGGGTTGACCTTGCTGCAACAGGAAAATCTATTGAAACCAATAAAGATTTTGACCCACTAGTTGATATTGAAAAGCTAAATCTTTGGGCTAAAATGTATAGTGGAGACGAAGATTTAAAAAACCCATTAGTTTCACCATTATATGCAAATTTAAAAGGCTTACCCCCAATGCTAATACAGGTAAGCAATACCGAAATGCTATACGATGATGCAATACGCTTAGCCGAAAAAGCTGAAGATGCAGAAGTTGATGTTACATTACAAATATGGGCAGGCTTAATTCACTGGTGGCACCTATTTCAAAAAGCAATACCAGAAGCTTGCGAAGCAATCGAAAAAATAGCTGGTTATATAAATGAAACTTTTGAAAAAAAACCAACCAAGAGAAAGAAGAAAAAGGTAATTAGTGGTTAGGTGAAAGAATAGCGAGATACGAGTTGCGGGATTTTATTTTTACATAACATATCAAAAGTATTTCGTATCTAATAATACCCTAGACCTTCGGCTATATTACTTTTTTTTATCTTTTAAGTACAAAAAAAGGAGACTTAATATATTAAGTCTCCTTTTTATTCGTAATTGAGTTCTATTACTATTTTACAATAGTCATTTCTTCAATCAGGTGTCCTGCACCAGCATATTTGTCAATAATAAAAAGAACAAATCTGATGTCAACATTAATACATTTTTGTAATTCTGGTTCAAAAGCTATGTCTCCACTCATTGCTTCCCAGTTTCCGTCAAAAGCAATACCAATAAGTTCGCCATTTCCGTTAATAACAGGGCTTCCAGAGTTACCACCAGTAATATCATTATTAGTAGTAAAACAAACTCTCATTTCAGATTCACCATTAGCAATAGCTTGTCCATACTGTCCAAAATCTTGATTTTTATATAATGTTTTTAATTTATCGTGAACAAAAAACTCAGCGTTTGTTGCATCTTCTTTTTCCATATAACCTTTAAGAGTTGTATAATGCTTAAATAAAACAGCATCTTTTGGCTCATAATCTCCTACAGTACCGTAAGTTAAACGCATTGTAGAGTTTGCATCTGGATAATGGGCTACTTTTTTACCTTCTTCTAAAATAGCTGCTTCAAAAAGTCTTTTACCTTTATAAAGGTTTGAGTTTTGTGCTTCAGATTTTCCTTTAATTGAAAAATAAATTGCAATAGCATCTTGTGCAATACTAAGTGCCATATCGTTATCTAAAACATCAATAGTAGGATTATCAAGAAATTTATTAAATTTTGCTTTGTCAACAAAAATAGATGTGCTGTATAATTCATCTGCGAACTTTTGGAAATCGCCATTATAAGCAGAGTCAACAGTAGCAAAAAATTCTGGATAATAAGTTTTATCTAGGTCTTCTTTATAAGTTTTCATCATAATTACAAAAATGCCTTTATCAATTGGCTGATAATAATCTTTAAAAAAATCATCACCTGATTTTCTTATTTCTTCTAAAGCCGCTTTATCATCTTTTTGAATTGCTCCTTTTAATGCTCTTGAATTATTTAAAGCAAATTTAACAGATTCGGCTCCGCCCCAAAATGCTTCAAACCAGTAATTTATTGCAATGTCATATTCGTCTGCCTCAGTTATACTGCTTTCAATTAAATTAAGAGCATTACCATATTTAGCTTTTCTTTTATCTTTTGCGTTAATCCATTTTGTAAGACTTGCTTCTTGATTTTGTTTTTTACCAACAACATTTAAGTTATCAAGTCCTAGGTTTTGTCCTATTGAATACTTATAGTAGTTCATTGAACGAGAATATTTTGACGCATATTTAATTCTAATTGCATCATCGCTATCCATTGCTGGTTTCATAATACCTTGCTTTAAACCTCTAAGTTTAATTCTAATAGTGTTTTCATTTTTAATAGTTTGTTTAACACCAAAAGAAGTCATATAACGAGTAGTTCCTCCAGGGTATCCCATTACCATTGCAAAATCATTTTTTTCTACACCTTTAACAGAAACGGGGAAGAATTTTTTAGGATGGTAAGGTACATTGTTTTCAGAATATTCTGCAGGTTTACCATCTGGGCCACAATAGATTCTAAACATTGAGAAATCGCCAGTGTGTCTTGGCCACATCCAGTTGTCAGTATCAGCACCAAATTTACCAATTGATGAAGGAGGGGCTCCAACTAAACGAACATCCTTAAATGTTTCATATACAAAAATAAAAAACTGATTTCCGTGAAAGAATGGTTTCACTTCTGCTTCATACCAATTATCTTTCATTGCTTCTTCTTCAAGAACTGTTGATATCTTCTTAATAGCAGCATCTCTTTCGTCTTCTGTCATCCCGTCTGTTAGTACTTCGTTAATTTGATCTGTTACATCAGTAACTTTAATTAAAAAAGAAACGGTTTTACCAGGGTTAGCTAGTTCTTGTTCTCTCGTCATAGCCCAAAAGCCATCAGTTAAATAATCGTGCTCTACAGTAGAGTGTGCTTGAATTTCTCCATATCCACAATGGTGGTTTGTTAAGAACAATCCATCAGGTGAAACTAACTCTCCAGTACAAGAACCATGGTCTAAAGCTATTACAGCATCTTTTAAACTTCCGTTATTTATGCTATATAAATCTTCGGCTGTAAGTTTAAGTCCCATCGCCTTCATCTTCTTCATGTTCAATTTTTGAGCAAGAAGCGGTAACCACATACCTTCATCGTCGCCGGCTTTAACGGTTGCAGTATTTGACAATATTGCAATTGTCATAAATAATACTAAAAATCTTTTAATCATAACGTATAAATTTATTTATTAGAATTTGTTTTTTGACTTAAAATGATAGTTTTACAAAAAAAGTATTTATTTTTGATGTGAAATTACTTTTATTAAAATTAGACAAATATATTAAAGCTTATTAATAAAAGAAAATCAAATTTACAAACGGTTTGTTATAAATAACAAAAAGCAACTTTTAAATAACAAAAGTATTTAATATTAAAACTTAAATTATGGTAATCGAAAACTCT
>JAOZLS010000070.1:0-4108 GCA_029934705.1 Bacteroidales bacterium
AAAAAGAAAATTGAAAAAAATGAAGAGGAAGATATTAGAAAAGCTGCAAAAATGGATAATGATAGATTAATGCAGTATAAAAGGAAATATACTGAAAGTGATATGTCCGATTTTTTAGCAATGACGGCATTACATTTTGCAACAAAATATATAGAGAGTAACTCGGAAGGCAAGCTAGAAGAGGTAATAGAAGAAATTAGACAGATAAATGTCGATTTAGATGAATATATTTATCAAAATAAGAAGGAATATTAAATTTTTTTTGTATATTTGAATTATAAATAAGGCAAAATAATTTGCTCGCATTGTTTCTCAAACTATTTGTTAAGCTCAACACTTACAAATTTGGAGTAAAAGATTATTTTATTAAAAGCAGGTCGCATTTTGATTTATCAAAATCTTATTTTTAGACGGTGAAAGCTTGCGGTAAAAGTCAACTCCATTAATGCTCTATCGGGGCTTTAATTAAATTATTGAGAAATTAATGCGGGCTTTTTGTATGCATATAAACACAGTAAAATAATGGAATTAATAACAATTATTGTCGCTTTAGTTGGAGTCGTAATAGGCTTTGGTGGAGGTTATATTTTAAAAATAAAATCTCTAAACAAAAAAGCTAAAAATATTATTAAAGAAGCAAAGCTTGAAGCAGAAGTTTTGAAAAAAGAAAAAATGCTTGAAGCTAAAGAAAACTTCATTCATCTTAAAGGAAAGCATGATAAGAAAGTTGCCGAAAGTAATAATCGAATTGCGGTTTTGGAAAATAAGTTTAGACAAAAAGAAAGTGCTTTTAATTTGAGAAAAGAGGACTTTAACAGAAAGCTTAAAGAGTTTGAACAAACAAAAAATGAAACTGATAAGCTTAAATCTAATTTAACTAATCAAATCGAAATTATAGAGAAAAAGCAATTAGAGCTTGACAGGCAATTAAGCGTTCAAGTTGAAAAACTTGAAAAAATTGCAGGTATTTCTGCTGAAGAAGCCAAAGAGCAAATTGTTAAATCTCTTACTGCTGAAGCTAAAACCGCTGCAATGTCTCACATAAATGAGATTATTGACGAAGCAAAAATAACAGCAAATAAGGAAGCTAAGAAAATTGTTATAAAAACAATACAACGAGTTGGTACAGAGACTGCTGTGGAAAATGCAGTTACTGTATTTCATATTGAAAGTGACGAAATTAAAGGTAGAATTATTGGTAGAGAAGGACGAAATATTAGAGCTTTAGAAGCTGCTACTGGTATCGAAATTGTAGTTGATGATACGCCTGAAGCAATTGTTCTTTCAAGTTTTGATCCTATAAGACGTGAGATTGCAAGGCTTGCAATGCACAAACTTGTTACTGATGGTAGAATACACCCAGCTAGAATTGAAGAGGTTGTTTCCAAAACCAAAAATTTTATTGAAGAAGAAATTTTAGAAACTGGTAAGAAAACCGCAATTGACCTAGGAATTCACGGCTTACATATCGAATTACTTAGAATGATAGGTCGTATGAAATACCGCTCTTCTTACGGACAAAATTTACTACAACACTCGCGTGAAACTGCTAAATTATGTGCCGTTATGGCATCGGAATTAGGTTTAAATTCTAATCTTGCTAAACGTGCCGGATTACTTCATGATATTGGAAAAGTACCTGACGAAGAGATTGATATACCACACGCAATTTACGGAATGAAACTTGCCGAAAGATATAAGGAGAAGCCTGAGGTTTGTAATGCAATTGGAGCACATCATGACGAAGTTGAAATGACAAGTTTAATTTCGCCTCTTGTTCAAGTTTGCGATGCCATTTCTGGTGCAAGACCAGGTGCAAGACGAGAAGTTGCCGAATCGTACATAAAAAGAATTAAAAAACTTGAAGATCTTGCATTATCTGAAGAAGGCGTTATTAAAACTTATGCAATTCAGGCAGGACGTGAACTTAGAGTTATTGTTGGAAGCGATAAGGTTTCTGACAAAGATATTGAACGAATTTCTAATAGTATTGCTCGTAGAATTGAAGAAGAAATGACTTACCCAGGACAAGTAAAAATTACTGTTATTCGCGAGAATAGGTCTGTGAGTTATGCTAAATAATTTGGTTTAAAGAGTTGAGTCCATTCAAAACCGGTCAGAAGGCTATACTTGCAAAGCGTGGATAATTAACTATTTTAGTTTCAGTATATTAGTTGAGCTGTCTGACGGATAATTAGGTAAGTTATACTTTTCGGAGTGGACTCAGAGTTTATCAATTAAAATGTTGAAAAAATTAAATTGGCACTCTCATAAGCATAGTAAAAGCCAAGAATTCTTAAAAATGTTTTTAAATATTTAAAACTTTATAACAAAAATCATATTAATAATCCTAAAAGTCTTACTTTTGGGATTATTTTTTTATGTAATATTTTTATTTATGGATAATATTCAAATGGTTGACCTTAAAAGTCAATACACAAAAATTAAAACCGAGGTTGATACTGAAATACAGAAAGTTATAGATGCAAGTTCATTTATTAATGGTCATAAAGTTAAAGAATTCTCTAAAAGTTTAGAGAATTACTTAGGTGTAAAACATGTAATACCTTGTGCCAATGGTACCGATGCTCTACAAATAGCATTAATGGCTTTAGGTCTAAAACCAGGCGACGAAGTTATTACTTCGGGTTTTACTTTTGTTGCAACAGTTGAAGTTGTTGCTCTTTTAGGTTTAAAACTTGTTTTTGCCGATGTTGAAGCAGGTACTTATAATATTAATGCCGATATAATAGAAAGTCTTATTACAGAAAAAACAAAGGCTATTGTACCAGTTCATTTATTCGGACAAGGTGCTGAAATGAACAAAATTATGGATATTGCAAAAAAACATAATTTATTTGTTGTTGAAGATACTGCACAAGCAATTGGTGCCGATTATCAAATGGATAATAATTCTACTAAAAAGCTCGGAACAATCGGTCATATTGGTACAACATCATTCTTCCCTTCTAAAAATTTAGGATGTTTTGGCGATGGTGGTGCTTTATTTACGAATGATGATTTATTAGCTGAAAAAGCACGTCAAATTATTAATCATGGCTCAAAAGTTAAATATTATCACGATGTTGTTGGTGTTAATTCCCGTTTAGATACAATTCAGGCTGCTGTTTTAGATGTAAAGTTAAAATATCTTGATGACTATAAAAAAGCAAGGCAAACAGCTGCCAAATTTTACGATAATGCCTTTAAATTATCCAAAAATATTATTATTCCAGAGCGTAATCCTAAATCGGAACACGTTTTTCATCAATATACTTTAAAAATTATTGGGATTGATAGAGACGAACTTAAAGAATATTTAGCTGAACATAAAATACCAGCAATGATTTATTATCCTGTACCGCTTCATCTTCAAAAAGCATATATTAATTTAGGATATAATGAAAATGATTTTCCTGTAAGCGAGGAATTATGTAAAACAGTTTTATCTTTGCCAATGCACACAGAACTTACTGTAAATGAATTAAAATATATCACAGAAACAATACTTAATTATGTCAAAAAATAATTTTTTTGTTCACGAAACAGCCATTGTAGATAATAACTGCAAAATAGGAGAGGGGACTAAAATTTGGCACTTCTCACATATTATGTCTAATTGCGAAATTGGCGAAAAATGTAATATTGGTCAAAATGTTGTTGTATCACCAGATGTCAAATTAGGAAAAAATGTAAAAATTCAAAATAACGTCTCAATTTATACCGGAGTTATTTGTGAAGACGATGTTTTTCTTGGACCATCAATGGTTTTTACTAATGTTACAAATCCACGAAGTGCTGTTGTTAGAAAAGGACAATATGAAATTACGGTTGTTAAAAAAGGAGCATCAATAGGTGCTAATGCAACAATTGTATGTGGGCATAATATTGGTGAATATGCTTTTATTGGAGCAGGAACTGTTATTACAAAAGAAGTTAAGGCTTATGCTTTAGTTGTTGGAAACCCAGGTAAACAAATTGGGTGGATGAGCAAATTTGGGCATCGACTTAATTTTGATGAAAACGGATTGGCAAGTTGCCAAGAAAGTGGCGAAAAATATAAATTACAAAATGAAAAAGTAAGTGCTCAAGGCATTGACTCTTCAGA
>JAOZLS010000070.1:4118-13187 GCA_029934705.1 Bacteroidales bacterium
CTTCTGTAAATTATTAAAATTCCTCAATGAGGATTTCATCATATGAAAACAGAATTCTAAATAAGAAAACTGTTGTTTAAACAAAGTTTATTACAACTGACCATTTCTTGTTTTATTAATTTATATTTTTGCTCTTGGTAAGATTATTAATAAACAATATATAAATGAAAAATTTTGCATTAATTGGTGCAGCTGGATATATTGCAGTTAGGCACATGCAAGCAATTAAAGAAACTAATAATAACTTAATTGCGGCATTGGATAAATTTGATAGTGTTGGTATTATGGATAGTTATTTTCCTGAAGCTGACTTTTTTACTGAGTTTGAACGTTTTGATAGGCATGTTGATAAATTACGTAGAACAGGAAAAAAAATTGACTATGTAAGTATTTGTACTCCAAATTATTTACATGATTCGCATATTCGTTTTGCTTTAAAACAGCAAGCCGACGCTATTTGCGAAAAGCCTTTAGTTCTTAATCCTTGGAACGTTGATGCACTTCAAGAAATTGAAAAGGAAACAGGACAAAGAATTAATAATATTCTTCAACTAAGACTTCATAAAAGTATAATTGCTCTTAAAAAAGAAGTTGAAAACGCACCTAAAGATAAAGTCTTTGATGTAGATTTAACTTATTTTACTTCTCGAGGACGTTGGTATTTTCAATCGTGGAAAGCTGATATTCAAAAATCTGGCGGTATTGCTACAAATATTGGAGTACATTTTTACGACATGCTTACTTGGATTTTTGGCGATGTTAAAAAAAATATTGTAAATGTTAGCGAAAACTTAAAAACTGCTGGAGTTTTAGAACTTGAAAGAGCAAATGTTAGATGGTTTTTAAGTCTGGATTATAGCGATATTCCTAAAGAAGTACAAGAAAAAGGACAACGAACATATCGTTCAATTACTGTAAATGGTAACGAAATTGAATTTAGTGGAGGATTTACAGAGCTACATAATTTAAGTTATCAAGAAATACTTAAAGGCAACGGTTTTGGGCTTGACGATGTTAGATCAGCAGTTCAAACAGTTCATACAATTAGAAATGCTACACCTATTGGATTAAAAGGTGATTATCATCCATTATTAAAAAAATAATTTAATTAAAAAATAATATAATGTATAATAAAATTATTGCAAAAGAAGCAAAAATTGGTGTTATAGGACTAGGTTATGTTGGCTTACCAATAGCACTTGAATTTGCAAAAATAGGACCTGTTATAGGTTTTGACATTAGTGAGGAAAGAGTTGAAATGATGAAAAATCATATAGATCCAAGTAAAGAGCTTGAAGCTGATGATTTTAATGATACTGATATTTTGTTTACTGCAAAAATCGAAGATTTAAAAGAAGCAAACTTTTTTATAGTTGCTGTTCCAACTCCTATAAACGACCATAACGAGCCAGATTTAAAACCTCTTTTAGGTGCATGTAATACTGTTGGACAAGTTATAAAAAAAGGCGATTATGTTGTTTTTGAATCAACCGTTTATCCTGGTTGTACCGAGGACGATTGTGTGCCTCCAATTGAAGAGTTATCAGGTTTAAAATTTATTGAAGATTTTAAAGTTGGATATTCGCCTGAAAGAATAAATCCGGGTGATAAAGTTAATACTCTTACAACTATTACTAAAATAGTTTCGGGTTGCGATGTCGAATCTTTAGATAATATTGCTAAAATTTACGAAATTATTTTAAAAGCAGGAACTCACCGTGCTAGTTCAATTAAAGTTGCCGAAGCAGCTAAAATAATTGAGAATACTCAGCGTGATGTTAATATAGCTTTAATGAATGAGTTATCAATAATATTCAATAAGCTTGATATTAATACTTTTGAAGTGTTGGAAGCCGCAGGAACAAAGTGGAATTTTCTTAAATTTTCACCGGGTTTAGTAGGTGGGCATTGCATCGGCGTTGATCCTTATTATCTTGTTTACAAAGCCAAAGAATTAGGCTATCACCCACATATTATAAACTCTGGGCGTTTTGTAAACGACTCAATGGGAGGTTATGTTGCAAAGCAAACAGTAAAGAAAATTGCTGCTCAAGATAAAAATATTCGAAATGCAAAAGTTCTTGTAATGGGTATTACTTTTAAAGAAAATGTTAGTGATATTCGTAATACTAAAGTTGCACATATTGTAAAAGAGTTAGAATCGTATAAGGTAATTGTTGATGTTGTTGACCCTTTTGCTTCGCCAGAAGAAGTTAATGATGAATATGGCATAAACTTGGCAAAAGAAATAAAATCAGGATACGATGCAGTTATTGTTGCTGTAAATCACGAGCAATACGCAAATTTAGATGAAGACTATTTCAAAAGTATATTATCCGATAATGGTGTTGTTATTGATGTAAAAGGAATTTACAAAAATAAAATTAAAGAGCTTATTTATTGGAGTTTATAAGAAATAAGCACTAAGTGCTATTTATTGCCTGCACAGAGCGTTAGTCGAAGTGTTGCTTACGCACATGTGCAAGGTTTTGCCAGTCAGTAACTTGATGATAAGCAACTATACAATTAATTTTACACAAGTGCTTACCATAAATTTATAAAAAAAGAGACTCGATTTATCAAGTCTCTTTTTTATTATTTCAATTTATTTATAGTGTATTTGGGAATTGATTTATTATTAATTCATAACACACCTAAGAGATTGTGCCATAGTCTTTAAATTCCATGTGTACATGTAATAATCCGATGTTTCATGAAAAAAAGTATAACCGCTTGCGTGTTCAATATCGCCACCACTTAGGTCGTCGGTAGCATTCCAGAAAAAAGCTTGTTCTCCTAAATAATCAAAACTCCCATCGTCCCACCTGCTACCTCCAGGTAATGCAGTCATCCCACTCTCGTTTGTCGCATCTGAATTTGGAGCATTCCAATGAATAATTCCTGTCTCTTTCATTTTTCCGTGCATGGCTTCTTTGCCTCCTAAATTATCTCGTAATTCATCCCACTCTTGCTCGCTTGGTACGTGCCAGCCGTTGGGGCAAGCTCCTTGTACATTGCTCGGATTATCGTTATTGCCTTCTGCTCCATTCATAACTGCATCCCAAGTATAAAGTCGTCCATAAATTTCTTCATTTGTAGAATTATCGTTGTAAGCATAATCTCCCGAAATGTTTGAACCATTATAATATTGCTTCGACTTTAAATTTTCAGCCATCCACCATTGGTTGCCAATTTTTACTATTGGGTAAACGTTATTTTCATAATCCATACAGGCATGAAACTCAAAATCAGATGTATGCGATGTTGTTGGTGAATCGGTAATTACACTAATATGGTTACTATAAAAGCCTGTATATTTTAATATATCGCCAATTTGAAACCTTAATTGTTGGTTCAAGGTGTTTTTTCCTGTTTTTGGTGATGAAAAAACAGCTGTATTATTTGTTTCTTCTTCTAACTTAAAAACTTTGGAATTAGCCTTGTTACACACAACTTTTTTGCTGTATGATAAATTTTTTGATGATATATTTATAATAAATATACCTTTATAGGCAGGATGAAATTTAATAGTATTATTTCCTTCTTTCAAATTTATGGTTTTTAGAATTACTTGTTTTCCTGTTATATTGAAAACAGAAATATTAGCTTTTTCTCTTATTTTTGAACAAATATTTAAGCTTATTTCTGTGTTGAAGGGGTTTGGGTCTGTTGTAAATTGATTTTTATTATCTATATTCAGAATATTTACTGTTTCTACTAAATCGACTGCAAAGTTAGTTGTTAGAGTTACGCTTTCGCCGTTTGAAGTATTCTCTACAATTACAGTTGTTAAATTTACTGTTCCTGCTTCGTTGTGCCCAATAAAATTAATTGTTATTTGTGCTTGTGCTGTTGTTAAAGATAAAAGTAAAATTATAAGATAAAATGTATTTTTCATTTGTGTGTATTTTGTAATTATATAAATAAAAACTTTGCCTAAGCTTTCCGAAAATGGTATAACCTAGGCAAAGTTTTACTTTTTATTTGCTATTTATAATGATACTTTTTAGTCGTTTCTAACAACTCTAAATCCTAAACTTTGAGTTTTGTAATCAGGACTATTATAAAATCTTTTAGTAATTCGAAGTGTTTCCGTTGTTCCTAAAAAGCTTCCTCCTCTACAAACCCTTGCTGTTCCTACTTTCGGACCTAAGGGGTTGTCGTTAACTTTTTGTTCATAGTATTTATTATCATAATAATCGTAACACCACTCGTAACTGTTGCCCGACATATCGTATATTCCTAGTTCATTTGGGGCTTTTTTTCCTACTTCGTGTAATTGCTTACCAGAATCTGTAAACCAAGCAATTTCTGTTGGAGTATTACTTCCACTATATGCAAAATTTTGTGTTTTTGAACCGCCTATTGCTGCATATTCCCATTCTGCCTCGGTAGGTAATCTATATCCTTTTGCTTGATGTATGTATTTTACCGAAATGTTTTTTGCATCTCTTGTTATTATATAACATCTCTCAAGCCCGTTAATTTTACTTAGCCAGTTACAATACATTACACTTTCAAACCAAGTAACATTTGTTGCAGGCATATTTGCAGAGCCTTTTGGCTCGCTTAAACCTGCCATTCTGCAAAAACGAACATATTCAGCAACAGTTACTTCGTATTTTGCTATATAAAAATTGTTTAGTGTAACTTTTCGAGCTGGGTATTCATCTAAAAATTTACTTTCGTGGTTGCCCATACTAAATTCTCCTCCCTCAACCAATACCATGTCTGGAATAGGGTTTTGTGCCGTTACATTTAATGTAATTATTAATGCTGATAAAAAAATAAATACTTTCTTCATTTTATAAAAATTTTCTTAATTATTATGTGAATATAGCTTATTTCCATTTATGTTTTTTTAATATTACATGAAATAGTATATTTTTTTGACGATTTACAAAATAGCTTTCTTGCAAAAATATATTATTTCATTTTTATCAAACCTAAATTTTTCAATTTCTTCTGCTGAAAAATTATTAATAAAATCATCTTCAACAACCTCAAAACCGGCTTTTGTAAGCCTCTTGGAATAATCTTTTCCATAAACTCTAAGGTGGTCGTACTGTCCAAAATTTTTTTCTCGCTCTGCCGGAGATGTAATACTAGCATCTTCGTAAGTTACATCACGATTATAATCAATTGGGACTTGCAATATTGCAAAGCCACCTTTTTTTAATACTCGCAATACTTCTTTCATTGCAACCTGTTCTTTATCAATGTGTTCTAGTACATGATTACAAATTACAATATCAAACTTTTCGCTATCAAAAACCATGTCTCTAATGTCCGTTTTAACATCGGCAATAGGCGAAACTAGGTCTGCTGTAGTATAATCTAAGTTTTCAAGTTTTTTAAATCTTGATATGTAAGGTTGCTCCGGTGCTATGTGCAATAATGATAACTTATCGTTAAAAATTTTGGTTTTTGATTTAAAATATAACCATAAAAGCCTATGTCTTTCTAAAGATAAACAGTTAGGGCATAGCCTATTATCTGCTCCTTTGTTACCATAAGGTAAAAATTTCCTAAAACTTTTTTCGCAAATAGGGCATTCGTGTTTTGTTCCTTTATAGAATAGCGAAATAGGTTTCCTAAATATTAAACTTAACTTTATTAAAATAGGACGAGGTACTTTTCGTACTAAGAATTTTATTATATTTTTCATTTTCTGTATTTTAATCTGCAAATGTAATTTTTATTTTTTTTATTGATATATTTTCATCTATTTATTTTTCATCTTATTTATAAATTTAGGTGTTATTAAAAGTAAAAACTATAGCAACAGGTACACGTAATTCTATATAAACACTTATTAAGCTTCATAACAAAATTATTTGTAAGTTTACAATTTAGGACATTGTTGTAATACCGTCTTTTGCAGAACTGCGTAAGCAATACTTCGACTAACGCTCTGTGCAGGCAATAAATAGCACTTAGTGCTTATCAGTTTTGTTTAAGAACTAATTATTCTTAAATTTGTTTTAGTTATTTAATATTTTTTTTAAAACCTTATTTATTATGAAGAAAATCACTATTTTGTTATTATCACTAATTTTAGTAACATTTTTATCGTCATGCGAAAAAACTGCCCAAGAAAAAATATTAGGGAAGTGGCAAATTGAATCTATTGTGAATTCTGAAGAAATGGGAGAAATGGAGCTTAATATGTTTAATAAGATAAATGCTGATAAAATTGAGAATGAAGAATTCTTTTTTTCAATTGATAATCTTACAATCCAAGTTCCAGAAAAAGCAATTTGTCAGTGGGATATTACTGAAGATGGCGATTCTCTAACTGTTTTTTACCCAGAAGACGGAGAGCATATTTATGAAATTATTTCTGTAACAAAAGACGAATTGGTTTGGAAAGAAGACTTTACAGATTTTTTTCATACTACAACATTAAAAAAAGTTAAATAATATAATAACATATTAATAAATGAAAGATATTTTTATTTCTTATACTAAGGAAGATAAAGCAATTGCCCGAAAATTAGTTAGTAAACTAGAAGCCGATGGTTATTCCTGCTGGATAACTCCTAGGGATAGCTCAAATTTAGATTCTGAAAAAGATTTTGAACAAGCAATTGGAAATTGTAAGATTTTTATATTGATGTTATCTAAATTTTCAGAAAATTCTACCGAAATTTATTCGCAACTCGAGAAAGCAGTTGATAATGATAAATATATTATCCCGTTTAAGTCGGACGAAATTGGTTCTACCTTAGGTTTAAAATATTTATTGCATACTGTTGAGTGGGTTGATGCTGTAGGCGATGGTTTTACTGATGCTTATGAGGTTTTAAAAGAAATTATAGTAGAAGTTTTTGGAGGAAAAGTACCAGAAAAAAGAACTCCTAAAGCAGTTGTAATTTCTGAGACTAAAGAAATAAAGAAAAATAGCATAATTATAGGAATTCTTGGAGTGTTAGTACTAGTATTTGCATTTTTATATTTTACTACGGATAATAGTAACAAAACTGAGAATAATATTTCAAATAATGCTAATAATGTTAATATTCCGAATATAAATAACGAGGAATTTGAAGCTCTAACTGCTGACGAATTAAACTTTGTAGGTTCGTGGAAAATAGTAGATTATGCCGATAATAGGCAAATGACCGAGGCAGAAAGAATACAAACACTACAAAGTATTGAAAATTTAAAAAGAAATGCACTTGTTGTTTTTAATGGAGACAGAACTTTTAAGAGAGCAGGCTTTGCAGCAAATGTTGAAAATGGACTTTGGGAATATAATTCCGATAAAAAACAAATTTCATTAAAATCAGCAGCAAGTTCTCAAGCTGGAATTCTCAATATTCTTGAATTTTCAGAAACTACACTTACAATAGTTGTGTTAGATAATATTCCTAATGCTAGTGGTGGGATAGATCAAGTTACCACTAAAATTACAATGAAGAAACAATAAATGCAGTTTGTAACATATAAAAAATATAGAACAGAGGAAGAGGCTTATGCTTTAGTCGATTTGCTTGAGTTAAATGCTATTAGCTATGAAATAGAAGATATTTCGCCAGCTTTTGATATTACCTTTTCTGGAGGAACTGATTTGCAAGATAAAGTTGCAATAAAGTTAAAATCGAATGATTTTATAAATGTTGATAAATTATTGGAAAAATCAGTTGCCGAGAATATTGAATTAATTGATAAAGACCATTATCTTTTTGATTTTTCTAATATTGAATTATTTGATGTTCTTGAAAATTATAATGAATGGTGTAAAGCCGATTATGTTTTAGCACAAAAATTATTGAATGATAGGGGAGTTGATATTACAGAAGAAAAAATTCAAAAATTTAAAGATTCTAAAAACACACAATTAAGAAAAGAGGAAAAAGGACAAATTGGATGGATTATTTTCGGTTTTATTTCTTCTTTACTAGGAGGTTTTCTTGGAATTTTTATAGGTTATTATTATTCTAGCTTTAAGAGAACTATTCCTACTGGTGAGCGTATTTATGCCTACGATATTAGTACCAGAAAGCTAGGGTTAATTATGTTTTTAATTGGAGTTTTTTCTTTTATTATATGGATTTTTTCTTCGGTTTATATAATGGATTAGACAAAAGATGTAAGATGAAATTTTGTAATGTGATGGTGGGTTTAAAATAGATTAAATCTTATCATATATAGAATGAGATACTTTCCTAAATCGTATGATTAAAATATATATCAACCCATGACTTTAGTCGTGGTTAATGTGCAATAGACAAGACTGAACCGTTTTAACGGTTTTAAATTATATTTAGGTCGTTTTTTATATTAAGCCTGATATTTCTAAACCGTTAAAACGGTTATTGACAATTTTGCTTCTATTTTCCCACGACTAAAGTCATGGGTTGATATTAGTTCTGTAAATAATTCTAAATCAGCATATTTATGTTATCATACTATTATGGTAGGGAACTTAAAATACCATACTTCTAAATCACAATAAAAGACTTGAAATTATAAATTTCAAGTCTTTTTTTAATATCTTTTCTCAAAAATTAAATTTTCAATCCACTTTTAAAAGGTAAAAATGTCATAAAATCGGCATGATGAACAACATAAGCCTCTGTGCTTCTTTTTACCATATCGCCTTCGCCAGCATGTGTGGCAATAATGTGGCAAATTTCGGCAGGAACTCCGCAAGATTCTGCTAATGAAACTCCTGAAAAAGGATGACGTAAGTATTTGCCATAATTTCCTTGTACTGCTTTGCCGTTTTCATCTTTTACATATTCTAAAAGTTTTCCAACATCGGCCAAAATAGCACCCGAAATTAGTACATCCATATTTACTGGTAAATCGTTACCATAAAATTTATTTATCTGGTTTCCTGAGTCTTTTGCAATATGTGCAACCGAACGTTTATGTGCCATAAAACTTACATTTACTGGTACTAATAATGTAAATGGAATTGTATTTAAGTCGTCGGCAGTTAAAACACTTCTTTCAAGTGCTAGCTCCCAAGTTTTGGCAGTTGCATTTTTTATTTCTTCATCCTTAATCCAATCTAGCTCTTCGCCCCAAAGTTTTAATACTTCTTTATTCATTTTAATT
>JAOZLS010000071.1:0-9680 GCA_029934705.1 Bacteroidales bacterium
TGTTCAAGAAAAACAAATACGAAATAAAGAAATGACCGAAAAAATACAATCGGTATTAACAGAATTAGAACATAAACTCAGCATAGAAAAAGAACTTACCCCTCATTGGAAATCAAGTAAATATGACCACCTAGACGAGCTGTTAATAAAGTTTTCGCAGGTGTTTTTTACCGATATAAATCTTTACGATTTAAACGGAATATTATTAGCGACATCACGCCCCGAAATTTTCCAGAAAGGACTTATAGGTAAACAAATTAATAGAATTGCTTATACAGAACTTGCTCTAAATGGTAAAGCACAGTTTATACAAAAAGAAAATATAGGAATATTAACTTATTCTTCAATATATATACCTTTAAAAAACATTGAAAATAAAGTTATTGCATATATAAATTTGCCATATTTTACTAACAATAATAATCTGCAAAAAAACATTTCAAACTTATTAATAACTACTATAAACATATATGTTGTACTATTTTTATTTACAATTTTATTAGCGTTTATTATTTCAAATCAAATTACACGACCATTACGAATGCTACAAGATAAATTTAAGGCAGTTCAACTTGGAAAAAAACATCAAGAAATTTTATACGAGAAAAAAGATGAAATTGGACATCTTGTAAAAGAATACAACTTAATGGTTACAAAATTAGAAGAAAACGTATTACAACTTGCTGAGTCTGAGAGAGAAAGTGCTTGGAGAGAAATGGCAAAGCAAATTGCACACGAAATTAAAAATCCATTAACACCTATGAAACTTAGCGTACAGCTACTACAACGCTCGTGGAAAGATAATAAAGAAGATTTTAGCAAGCGATTGGAGAATGTATCGTTAACTTTAATTGAACAAATTGATACATTATCATCAATAGCATCGGAGTTTTCAGCATTTGCAAAAATGCCAAAGCCACAAGACGAAGAAGTTGATATTTCGGCTAAGTTAAGAACTGTAATTCAGTTATTTGAGAATACTAAAGATGTTTCATTAAGTGCAAATTTTCATGGTAATGATAGCATTAAAATTATTGCTGATAAAGAACAACTATCGAGAGTTTTTATAAATATTCTTAAAAATGGAATTCAATCGATACCCGAAGGTGTTAAAGGAACTGTTTTTATTGAAGTAACAACTTATGGAAACAATGTAAAAGTTACAATAGAAGACAATGGTAGTGGGATATCTGACGATAAAAAAGATAAATTATTTAAACCTAGCTTTACCACTAAAACAAAAGGTATGGGAATGGGTTTAGCCATTGTAAAGAATATTATTAATAATGCAAACGGAGAAATTTGGTTTGAATCAGAACTAGGTAAAGGCACCAAATTCTTTGTTGAGTTTCCAACTATAAAAGAATAAAAAAAACCATTTGATAAAGCAAAAGCAACTTTATTAAAAACTATTAGTCTAAATTACAACCCAACTAAATATCAAAATATGAAAAATTATTTATTATTAAACCTATTCTTTTTGTTTTTTATAGGATTTACAAAGCCTGTAACATCACAAAACATTAAATTATACCGAACAATTAAAACCGAGAGTGGCACTGTTAGTGCTGGAGCCATTTCTCCTGACAATAAATATGTAGTATGCGGTTTTGAAAACGGAAATGTCGAAGTTTATGAAACAGTTTCAGGAAAGAAGATATATACTTCAAGCAGGCATAGAGGTATAATACGTTCCGTAGCTTTTGACAGTAAAAGTAAATATTTTATAACAGCAAGTAGTGACAAGTCTGCAATTGTTTGGCGAATTGAAACTGGTAAAATATTAAAAACTTACACAGGAAGTGGCGACGAAGTTTGGACTGCGGAGTTTACTCCCAAAGGAACTCATGTTGTATTAGGAGGAACAGACACAAAAGTAAGAGTATTTGAATTAGTATCAACAAAACAGTACCGTATATTTAATGGTCATGCTGATAGAGTTTATTCTTTAAAAGTTAGCCCCGACAGCAAATATATATATAGTGCATCAAAAGATAGAATTATTAGAATGTGGGATATATCAAAAAGTCTTCAAGTCAAAACATTTGCGGGACATACGCATACAATATACTCACTTGCTGTTAGTCCAAATAATAAATATTTGGCAACTGGCTCAAAAGATAATACCGTAAAATTATGGGATATTGAAAGTGGAACAGAAAAAAACACATTATATGGACACTTATGGTATGTTTTATCTGTAGGCTTTAGTCCTGATTCTAAATACGTTATAAGCAGCTCGTGGGATCAGAATATAAAATTATGGGACGTACAAACAGGTGCTTCCATTCAAACAATTCAAGCACATGACAGCCCTGTTTTAAATGTTGCTTTTAGCAAACAAGGTAAATATATTATTTCGGTAGGAACTTCTGAAATAAAAATATGGGAGTCAGGCTTAGATTTTAGTAATGCTACAGCGAACAACTAATACCAATTAAGGGTGAAAGGTAAAAAAACTTTTCACCCTTAATTTTTCACTGTTAATATTATCCTCCAATATTATTAAATTTATTAATCTTATTAATAGTACCTCTTTCTGGTTTGTTTTCAATTGCATCATCATAAGCCTCATTAATTCCTTGCTCTTTTATATCATACTCTAAGTCGCTAAAAAGACATGGTTTTATTTTCCCGTCGGATGTAAGTCTTAGTCGGTTACATGTTTTACATGCTCCACCTTCGCCACCTTTTACTTGCCAAAACTGACCTTTTTCCAAGTCCATTTCTCGAATGTACCTAATTTGCAAATCGTTTTGTTCACAAAATTTAGCAACTTCAACTGCATCTGGTTCAAATTCTGTTTTTTGAATAACACAGTTTATCTTAATTGGAAATAATTTAGCTTTTTTGGCTGCCTCAATACCATCGAGTACATCTTGCAAATTTCCAACACGAGTAATTTCTCTAAATTTTTCAGGATTTATAGTGTCCAAACTAATATTGACACGATGTAAACCTGCATCGGCAAGCTTTTGAGCGTATTTTGTAAGATAAACACCATTTGTTGTCATCCCAAAATCTTTTAAACCATCAATTTTGGCAATCATTTTTACAAGGTCGATAATATCTTTTCTAACTAATGGCTCGCCACCAGTTAATCGTATTTTATCTATACCTTTACTTACGCCAATTCGTGCAGTTTCAACAATTTCATCAAAAGTTAATATTTCACTGTGTTTCATTAATTTAACACCTTCGGCAGGCATACAATAAACACATCTAAAATTGCATCTATCTGTAACCGAGATGCGTAAGTAGTTTATTTTTCTATTAAATTTGTCTAACATTTATAAGTTCTCCTTTTTTTAATGATTTAATACCAATAGGAATTCCAATTAATCCATCGGCAAAAACAAGTCCGTTAATATGTGCTGAACCATGATAATCAATTACTTCAACTTCACCTTTTTCTGAAATAGTTACAGGAATCCACGAAAATCTGCCAGCTCTTTTTCTAGTAAAATCACTTGCCATTGGTAAAATAACATTTAGCAATTTAACATCATGCTTCATCAATTTATATAACAATGGTTTAAGCAATAATTCAAATTGAACAAAAGATGAAACAGGATTTCCTGGCATTCCAAAACATATTTTATTTTCTGCTGTTGCAAAGGTAGTTGGTTTTCCGGGCTGAACAGCAACTCTATCAAATTTTATTTCAAAACCTGCGTTTCTTAATATTTTAGGCACAAAATCAAAATCACCCTCCGATACTCCGCCCGAAAGCATTATAATATCATTTTCCGACATAGCTTTTTCAAAAATATCTTGAGTTGCTTTTTCGTCATCAATAGCAATTCCGTAATAATTAGCATCAACATTCAAATTGTTAAGTTGTGCCATCATTTGCGAACCATTACTATTTCTAATTTGCGAAAGTGTTGGTTTTATTTCAGGCTCAACAAGCTCGCTACCAGTTGCAATAACAGCAATTCTTGGTCTTTTAGAAACTAAAGGTTTTACGCAACCAACCGATGCTAGTACTGCAACGTGCTGAGGTTTAATAAGAATACCTTTATCAAGAACTTTTGCTCCTTGCTGTATGTCTTCGCCTATCAAGCAAATATTCGATTTTCCAGCATTTCCTGATTCTGTACTACAAATATCAATTTCGGGTTTTGGTTTTGTATAAATAATTTTATTTGGCGAAATTTCTTTTGAATCTTCAACAATAAAAACTGTATCGGCTCCTTTTGGAATTGGAGCTCCAGTCATTATTTTTGAACATTGATTTTTGCCAATAGTTTTTTCAGGCATTTTACCAGCTGGTATAACTTCTATTTGCTCAAGCTCGTTGTATAAATCTTGGTACCTACAAGCAAAACCATCCATTGCCGATTTATCAAAAGGTGGCATATTCAAGTCGGAGAACACATCTTCGGCTAAAACTCTTCCTAGGGAGTTTTGTAATTCTATGTTTTCTGTGCCTAATTTTATTTTTGTGCTTATAACTATTTCATAAGCTTCGTGTAATTTTATCATTGTTTTTGTGTTTAATTGTATCTCAATTTTTATTACTTACCAAATCCGCCTCTATCAGAGTCTTCAAGTTTAAATACATCTTCAACATTTACTTTAAAAAAATATGCAATTCTTAATGCTAATAATACGGAAGGGTTAAATTTACCTGTTTCAACAGCATGAATTGTTTGCCTTGATACTTCTATTTCCTTAGCAAATTCGGCTTGTGTTAATTTTATTTTTTCTCGTTCAATCCTTACACTATTTTTCATATTTTTAAAATTTAATCATCCATTTACTCTCTATTATTTGTAAATCACCTTTACTAAAATCATGTTTCTTACCATCGGAATAAATTATTCTGTCGGCAAATTTTTCGAGTTTTTTTGCACTTGGTTTCATTTCAACATTATTTTTGTGTTTTATTAGAAGAAATAAATCTGGCTTTACTGCTTCTCTCAAGCTATTTGATTCGCAAATAAGGAAACTATTTTCATCAATTATTTTATATATTTCGCTAAATGCTTCGCTAATAAATTGGCTTTTAACTTTTATTTTAAAAACTCTTTTTGCTCCTGATTTTAGCATTTTAGCCGTATCTTCGCCCGAATTAATGTCTTTTTCTTCTATTATTCTAAATTTTTCATTTTCACCAAGCGGACTTCTATCTTTTCCATGAAAAAAATTATCGCCTTCATAAATTGTTTTAATTTTAATAGCAACAATGTTATTATTTTTAGAAAATTCGTTTATTATATCCATAATAAGAGTAGTTTTTCCAACATTTCTGCTCGCTCCTCCTATCATTAACATTTTATTAATTTCTATCATCTAGTTGTTTTAGTAAATTATTATAAATGTCATAATTTTCGTTATCGTAAACTGCAAAAATAACCTTTTGTATTTTAGAATTAGCTATTAAAAAATTAATAACGGTATTTAGTGCAATTACAGCTGCTTTTTGTTTCGGAAAATTAAATACTCCTGTACTAATATTAGGGAATGCAATTGTTTTAATATCATTTTCAACCGCCACTTCTAAACTTCTTTTATATGCACTTTCGAGTAAACTTGCTTCATTTTTAGTTCCGCCGGTCCAAATAGGACCAACTGTATGGATAATATATTTGCATGGTAAATTATATGCCGAAGTAATTTTTGCATCGCCAGTGCTACATCCATTAAGTTCTTTACATTCGTGATATAGTTCTTTTCCAGCAGCCCGATGTATTGCACCATCAACTCCTCCACCCCCTAATAACGAGTTATTTGCAGCATTAACAATTGCATCAATATCCAATGTTGTAATATCTGTTTGTTGTAAAAATATTTTATTTTTCATGTTTCTTGCTAATTAATTTTTAATAAATCTTGTTGCCGATGCTTTAAATGAAACCCAAATTTCACAGCCTTCTTCCAAGTGTAAATTTATTTCAGAACTTTCTGTTATCATTGCTGTAATTTTTATTCCAATATCAATTATTACTTTTTTTCCTAGTTTTTCATTTATAATATTTATAATTTTTCCTTTAAAATTATTTCTTGCACTTGATTTTGTGTATTCAGGCATTAAAATAATATCTTGATTTCTAATAATAATAAACCCCTTACCTTCAGTTTCTTTTGTAAGAACTTTTATTGAAATTTTATCGTTTATTATAGCATTTTTTGTTTGTGAATTTGGGTCAACAATAATTTTAGCACTAAAAAAATTATCGATACCTGCAAAATTTGCTGCAAACTTAGAATTTGGTTTGCTAAAAACTTCATTTATAGTGCCTTGCTGCAAAATTTTACCTTTATTTATTATTGCTGTCTTTTGTGCTAAATTTATTGCTTCGTTAAAATCATGAGTAATATGTATAATTGTAATACCTTTTTTACTTAATTTCCTTAGCATTTCTGTTGCCTCAGCTTTTAGCTGTACATCCAGTGCCGACAGGGGTTCGTCTAGTAATAAAACTTTAGGTTTTGAAACTAAAGTTCGTGCAATTGCTGTGCGTTGTAACTCACCACCCGACAATGTATTGGGCTTTTTATTTAGCAAATGTAAAATATTCATTTCTTTGGCAACCGAAATTATTATTTCTTCTTTTTCGGCTTTCTTCTTTTTATATAAAGGAAATGCAATATTTTCTTTTACAGTTTTATGAGGAAAAATTGCTAAATCTTGAAAAACGACAGCTACTTCTCGGTCTTGAATTTTTTTATTAGTAATATCTTTCCCATGTACTAAAACCTTACCCGAATCGGCAGTTTTAAAACCCGAAATAATTTCTAAAATTAAAGATTTCCCTGCACCTGATCTTCCTAACAATGTAAAATATTCGCCAGTTTCAACCTTAAAACTTATATTTTTCAGACTAAAATCAGAATATTTTTTATTTATATTAATTAGCTCTATACTCATTTACTTTTTTTAATTTCTATTTTAACTTTTGCAACTCCACTATCAATAATATTGAGCTCTTTAGCCGCTTTTTTTGACAAATCAATTATTCTTGATTTAGAAACTGGTCCTCTATCGTTTATTACAACTTCTACCTGCTTATTATTTTTTAAATTTGTTACCCTTACAATTGTTCCAAATTTTAAAGTTCTATGAGCAGCTGTTAATTTATTCATATTAAAAGTTTCGCCACTAGCTGTTTTTTTTCCATTAAATCCTGGACCATACCAACTTGCTTCACCTTTTTGGTACAAAACATATTTTGGTTCTTTATTTTCTTTTTCTTTACAGGAAAACAAAGAAAACATTGTTAAAATTGTTAGTGTAATTATATATTTATTCATTTTACAAACTTATTAATATGAATTTTTAGACATTATTTTAGTAATATCTTTCCTTTTTTTCTTACGAAATGTATCTTCTGAATAACCAATTGTTATAATTAATTCAACCCTTTTCTTCTCTGGAATATTTAAAATTTCTTTAACTTTTTTTTCGTTAAACCAGCCTAATATACATGTTCCAAGTTTTTCCTGAGTTGCCTGCAAGCAAAAATGATCAACAGCAATTCCGATATCAATTAAGCTAAAATCTTTATTTTTAATTTTGTTTCCTAATGTTGCCGAAAAATTAGAGCCTTCGTTTACAACAACTACATGTACTGGTGCTTGTTTCGTAAAATGATTAAGTGGCAATAATTTATTTGAAGTAGTTTGAGCAACTTTTGTTTTTATTTCAGGATTATCAACAATAATAAATTTCCATGGTTGCGAGTTGCATGCTGAAGGGGCAAGCCGTGCTGCTTCGATACAATTTAATATTTTTTGTGGTTCTACAGGCGTAGCTTTATATTTTCTATCGCTTTGCCTTGATTTAATAAGATTTATAAATTCCATTTTATGCTTTTTTTAAAGAATTATTGCAAAAGTATTAAATATGTTAATATTGTAAGTCTGTTATTTATATTTTTTTTGTAAAACATGATAATATATCAAATAATAATGAAGCCCTAAACAGAATGTCCATTTTAGCCTTAAAATTTACCTCTTTAAATTTTACCACTAGCCTCTAAAAATGGACTTGCTCTATGCTTGAAATAAATTTCACTTTTAAGGTTAGTGGTAATTATTATTATAAAAATACTAATAGTTAGACATGTTTCATAGAAACTTTACACTTCTAAAATAACTTACTTTTCACTTTGTGATAAAACTTAGTGTAATTTAGTGGTTATTAAAAGAATAGAAATCAACCACAAAGTAAAGTTCACAAAGTAACACTAAGAAAAGTGTAAACTATTTTTTACAGATATGAAAAATGCCAATAGTTAGTAGTTCAATCTGGTAAAAAAATTTGATTTAGGCAAGTTCAGCTACCGACTGCACAGGCTTAACTTATAAGCATGTTCGCCTTAAACAAGCTCAGGCTACGAATAGTAAAATATCAAGGTTTTAGTTTAAAATGGCGATGTTATTTTGCCTATTTCATGTGTTTTCACCTGAAATGTTGAGAAAAAGCGAGGTAAAAACACCTCACTTAGGCAATTTATATCGACCAACGACATTTTAAACTAAAGCCAATATCAATTCCATTTCCTACGAGTTTCGTAAATTTATTTACCTTTGCGTATTAAATATAACTTGCTTATTCGCAAACTTTAAATATAATAATAACAATGTCTTTAAATAAGTTAGATACTAGGAAGAAACTTTTTTCAGCAGAAAGAGAAAAAAAATTGATAATGATTGCTGGACCATGTAGTGCTGAAACTGAAAATCAGGTTTTAAATACTGCAATAGCAATAAAAGAAACTGGAAAAATAGATATTTTTAGAGCAGGAGTTTGGAAACCTCGAACAAACCCTGGAGGTTTTGAAGGTGTAGGAAAAAAAGCTCTTGCATGGATGCGAAAAGTAAAAGATGAAACAGGACTTTTAACTGCCATAGAAGTTGCTACACCAGAGCATGTTGAAGCTGTTTTAAAATGTGAATCTTGTGTTGATATAATTTGGATTGGAGCAAGAACAACTGTAAATCCTTTCTCGGTGCAAGCTTTGGCTGATTCTTTAGTTGGGGTTGATATTCCTGTAATGATAAAAAACCCGTTGAACCCAGATGTAAAGCTTTGGGCAGGTGCAATTGAGCGAATTAAGAAAGCAGGCATAGATGATATTGCAGCTATACACAGAGGTTTTTACCCTTTTGAAAAATCATATTTACGAAATATCCCAAAATGGGAATTAGCCATTGAGCTAAAAAGCATTTACCCCGAAATCCCTATAATTAATGACCCTAGCCACATTGCAGGCAGGCGAGATTTAATACAAGAAATTTCGCAAAAAGCATTAAATCTAAATTTAGATGGGTTAATGATTGAAACACATATAAGCCCAGATAATGCATGGAGCGATGCAAAACAGCAAGTTACACCAGCAACATTAAATAAAATACTTTCAGATTTAACTTATCCAAAATCTTTTTCTGAAAATAAAGAATTTACAAATTTAATTGAAGATTTTAGGCAAGAAATTGATGAAATTGATTTTAATATGCTTGATTTATTGGCACAAAGAATGGATATTGTTAAAAAAATAGGCGAATATAAATCAAAAAATCATGTTACAATTTTTCAATTACGCCGTTGGTTAAATATTATTCAAACAAGGCAAGAGTTTGGAGATAAAATAGGTTTAAATAATGATTTTGTAAAAAAAATATTGCAACTTGTTCATAAAGAATCAATAAAAGAACAGTCTAATTTATTG
>JAOZLS010000071.1:9690-13124 GCA_029934705.1 Bacteroidales bacterium
ATTATTGGAATAGTATTTTTTTTAAGCATATAATATAGTCATTCGTCAAAACTTATTTTCATAAAAGAAAAATATGTCGAGCTGACTTATGGTTAGTTACTATTTCTTATTTTTTAAAATATTGTTTATAAACTAATTTGTAAGTAATACCTTGTTATCACCCTTTAAATATACCATTGCAAACAATTGGAAGGTTATAATTTTAAATATAGGATCAAAAAAAAATCAAAAAAAATTTTTGTTTTTATTGTTAAAATATGTTTATTTGAAAAATAGTTATCAAAAAATCAAGTTTTAATATACAAGTTCAATAAAAAAGTATTATCTTTGAAATACGATAAAAATATATATTGTTATGAATATAACAGAAAAAATAAACGAATTAAGAGCCGAGAAGGCATGGTCAATAGCAGAATTATCACGTAGATGTAAAATACCTACGGTTAGTTTACGAGTTATGCTGAGTAGGGATAATCCCAATAATTATAATGTTAAATCATTATTAAAAATAGCTGATTCATTGGGAACAACAGTATCATTTTTAACTTCAGACGAAGAAGAAGAAATTCCTAAGTTAACAAAGAAACAGAGAAAGGGGATTAGCCAGTCTATAGTTAAACTTGTTGACGACTACTTAGTTGGTAAAATAAAGGAGTAAATAACATAATACACTTAAGCAAATAATTTGTACCAGAAAAAATAGTTATTAAAATTATTTTTCATAACTGCATATTATTTAAGTTTATAGTGTTGTATAAAAAACGAACATAATGAAAGGACGTATAAAATGGTTCGACTCTACAAAAGGATTTGGATTTATACATACAGAAGAGGGGAATGATTTATTTGTACATTATTCCAGTTTCTCTAATGCTAGTTATGATATTTTAGAAGAAGGTGAAGAAGTAGAGTTTGAAGTGTCTAACGGAAAAAGAGGTCTTCTTGCTACTAATGTGAAGAAAGTAGATGATTAATTTTAGTGATTATTATTAATAAGATTGGATTATGATACTGCCGAACAATTATTGTTTGGCAGTATCTTTTTTATATGAGATAGTAGGTTCTGGCTAAACTATCTCTACTATTTTTCATAATGAAGCCTTTTGTAATATATTTTTTAAAGCTCTTTTTATTCATTTTTAATGATTAAAAATAGAAGCTTTAATAACAGCGATTTTGGTTAACTATTTAATATACAACCCAGAGCTTGCAACTCGAAATTCACTAGTCAATAGTTAAATTACTAAAAGTTAAAGACGCTTATAAAGCACGCAACTTTACTGGTTGTGAAATTCCTATATTTGTAATGTGTTGCAGTTGGCATTGTTTTGTTAAATTTTAAGGGAGTTTATTTTGCATTTTTCTTACTATCATCCCCGAAAACTAGTTCGGGACACGCTTGAAACAAAAGCAACAAAAATTCAATGCCAATATTAAATATTTCTACCAACAATTTCATTGAACATAGCCAAAGCCCTTGCTCAATTCACTTTACATTACTCTCCAAAGAAAACAATTTCAAATAATGTTTCATTATTTAATTTATCAATAGCTCTAATTTTTATTATATTTTTTTCTCCTTTTAAAAAACCTGTAATATTCTTTTGGTAAATTTTTTCTGTTTGACTATTTATACTGTAATAAATTTCCTTTATCCCTGTTAAGTCATCTTGTACCGTTAAAAAGATTGACGAATTATAAGGATATATATCTATTTCTCCATTCTTGCTTTTTGATATTACACTAAATTTGTACTCAATATTTGGTCCTGCATTATCAAGATATACCTCAAATGATGAGTTTTGAGAATTACCTACATTATCAAAAGCTGTAAATTCAATTTTATGAAGACCTTTGTTGGTCGAATTTAAAACAAAAGGATCTGAATATGTAATTTCCTGTTGATTAGAATTATAAGAAATAAGCTTTATTCCTGATTCTGAATCTGTTGCACTTAGTTTAAATTTTGTTCGGGTACTAACAAATAATGTGTCTCTTGCTTTAAACTGGTCTCCTATAATTGAGTTAAAAACCTTAGGTTTTGTAATATCAACATAAATTCTTTTTGTTTTATATTTAGTATTAGCACTAACTCTTGATGTATTATTCAAATTATCAACGGCATAATACTTAATTGTATGCCAACCTGATTTTTCGGGTAAAAGAAAAGCATTTGTATATGTTTTTTCTGGCTCGTTGTTTAAAATATATTTAATCTCTTTTATTCCAGATTTATTATCGTCGGCAGTAAGTTCTAATTTTGTATTTTTAGAGAAAAATATTTTATTACCAGTTTCATACTTATCACCTAAATAATTTGAACTTAATGTTGGAGCTTTTTTATCTAAATAAAAATCAAATTTTTTCTCTTGTTCAGTATTTCCCAAATAATCAACAGAGTAATAATTAATTGTGTGGTTTCCGTCTTTTAAATAATAAATTGGAAGGTTTTTACCTGTATAAAGAGTTTTTTTACCTTTGTCAATTGAGTAATATGTATAACGAATTCCTGCAACTCCGTCTTTTGCGTCTAAATACATTTTAGTTGATGAAGAAAAAATATTTTCACTATTAATTTGTTCACTTTCAAATCTTAAAGCAGTTTCTGGCGATGTTAAATCGATAAAAAACTTTACTGTTTTAGTTTTTTCTAAATTCCCAACATTATCAACCGAAAAATATTTTAAAAAATGTTCGCCTTCGGTAGTAAAATTTATGGGCTCAGTATATTTTTGAAATGAGGTTGAATTACCAATGCAAATATAAATATCCTCGGTACCACTTAATTGATCTGCAGCACTTAAAGTTATACTTAAATTACCTGCATATTGTGTTACCCCTGAACTTACATGCTTTTTTGTGTTTGAATAAGTTATTTTTGTACGAGGAGCTCTACTGTCAGCAAAAACTTCCCATAGTAATTCTTGTTGCGGAACAACATATTTTTTTGTTGTGTTATCAACCGCCCATCTTGTTCTAATATAATTAGCTCCTTCGGTGTCTAAAAAAAATGGATTATCGTAATTTTCAGATACTTTATTTTTTAAATTTACACCTTCGCCCTCGGGTGTAGTCGATAGTTTAATGTATATTGGCAGACTTTTATTCCAATATAATTTGCCGTCTTCATTAGTGTAATGTTTAATTTTAATTTCAGGCATTGTCTGAGCAAGCACTGCTGTTGATGAAATAAACAGTGCAAAAAAGAAATAGATTGTTTTTTTCATGAGAATATAATTGATATTGTAAGTAATAAATTTAGTTATTATATATCAAAGATAATTTTTTTTATCTATTCTTAGAAAAAATTATTTTATTATTTTATAAAAAGCTCTATTTTGTCTGTTTATAAATTATGTTAAGGTTAATAAACTTATTTTTTAACCCATTTACCTGTTTCAATAAGTTTATTATTATTAATATATTTATAAATA
>JAOZLS010000373.1 GCA_029934705.1 Bacteroidales bacterium
TTAGTAAATTACAAAATAAGAAAAAGATTGTAGTTGTAGGAGGTGGCTTTATTGGGGCAGAAATGGCAGAGCAATTAGCTATGCATACCGATAAAAAGGTAAGCCTTATTGAAAGTGAGGAGCTTTGTTTTTCAAAAGCTTTTTCGCATAATTTAAGTAAAATTGCTACCGAAGAACTAAAAAAATCTAAAGTTAATGTTTATACATCAACTTTAGTAGAAGAAGTTCTTGGTAAAAGTGGAGCTGTTGCAGGAGTTAAATTGAATAATGGTAATACTATTGAAGCTGATGCAATAATTTTTGCTGTTGGGTATAAACCTAATGCCCAACTTGCAATAAAAGCGGGGCTACAAGTAAATGAAGCAGGAGCCATTATTGTTGATAATTATGAGCGCACATCAGATGTAAATGTATATGCAGTTGGAGATTGCTCGCAAACAATTGGCTTTTTAACAGGACGAACAGATTATATAATGCTTGCATCAACTGCCACAGCAGAAGCTCGTATATTAGGTTATAATTTGTTTGGTATTAAGATTAAAAATAGTTTTACTGGAACAATAGGTATTTTTTCTACCGAGATAAATGGAATGGCGATGGCGGCAGCAGGCGTAAATGAAAAGAATGCAATACCTGCAAATCTTGAATTTATTTCAGCTGAGTTTAGTGCTTTTGACCGTCATCCAGGAAGTATAGATGATTCATCTTCTTTATCAGTTAAATTATATGTGTGCCCTTCGGATGGTTCAATACTAGGAGGTGAAGTTTGGGGTGGGAAATCTTCTGGCGAAATTATTAATACTATTGGTTTAGCTATTCAGAAAGGAGTAACAGTTTATGAACTTATTTCGTTTCAAATAGGTACACATCCTTTACTTACAGCAGCACCAACTATGCCTGTGTTTATAAAAGCAGCGGAACTTGCACTTGCCAAAATTCAAGCAAAAAACAAATAGTATTTGGTAAATAAATTGTTAAAATAATTTAAGACAGTTCGGTATTTTATCGGACTGCCTTTTTTGTTTTATATTATACCAATTTAATAATAAACACTTAATTATTACTAGAAATTATATTTTAATTTAGGGTAAATATATATAAAAGGGCATAAATATTGTTCAACATTTTAATAGCTAATACTAAAAAAAGAAATTATGAAATTAATTCAAACAATTTTTGTACTTATTATTTTTGCAAATACAAGTTTTTCTCAAACAGATTCAACAAAAATAACAATGACCTCAGATACAAACAGCATAACAACGGTTATTGATACGAGCTTAATAATTAAGTCGGTTTATAATTCTGCTTTAGTTATGTCAGACGCTTTTATAGGTGCAGATTATGATGTTTTCATCACTTATACTCATCCTAAAATTTTAGAAATGACTGGGGGAAAAGAAAAGATGAAGGAAATGTTGGTAAAGAACATAAAGCCTGGTACTTTTTTAAATTTAACTTTAAAAAAGCCTCTTAATATAATTGTTACAGACAGTACAATACAATGTACTATGGAACAAAGACAAGTAATGACGATTGGAGGAAAAAAATATTTTGTAATTGGCACATTAATTGGAATTACATATAATTCCGGTTTAAATTGGTATTTTGTTGGTGCTTCGGGTAATGATTTAGCAGCTTTAAAAATCCATTTCCCGGAATTCAGTGATGAATTAAATATAAAAGTTCAAACAACACCTGAACTTGTAAAAGATTAATTTATTTCTACATAATGCTAAGTTCGATTTGCTGATAATTAACAAATTAAATTATTTTAAATAGTTGACTTTTAGCTTTGACAATTAGCATTATGTATAAAAATTAATATTTAAAAGAAATAATATAATAAATGCAGTATAAAGAAAATATAACTGATAAAAAAGCTGAAGTTTTACTTAAAATTTGTTCATTATTAATGACTTCGGGTGCAAATACAAGTCGGGTACTTTTACTTCTCGAACGATTTTCAAAATTAATGAATACTGATGCTCAGGTTTTTATTAACCATAAAGCGTTTATTATAACTTTAACTGATGAAAAAACTCAAGAAAAAACGACACAGTTAAAACGATTGCCAGGGCATGGAATAAATTTTAGTATTATGTCGGCTCTTAGTAGAGCAAGTATGAAGGCGAAAAATGAAGCCTGGTCATTTAATCAAATTGAAGATGAGGTAAATCGCATAGCAGACTTAAAACATTATCCTCGAATAATTATTTTGTTAGCAGTAAGCCTTGCTGGAGCAGGCTTTTGTAATTTGTTTGGCGGAAATTGGCTAAATATGATAATTACATTTTTTGCTACTATGGGAGGGTTGTTTGTTAGGCAAGAACTTGTGAAAAAATCATTTAATCATTATTTGTGTGCATTGGTTGGTGCTTTTATTGCATCATCAATTGCTGCTGTTGCTTTATTTATTAATGCTAATAATGAGCCACAACTTGCAATGGCAACTTCGGTTTTGTTTCTAATACCAGGAGTCCCATTAATAAATTCTTTTACCGATTTAGTTGATGGTTACATAATAACAGGAACAGTTCGGTTTATTAATGGGCTTATATTTGTTATGGCAATAGCTCTTGCATTATTTATTGTAATGTATATTTTTGGAATTCATAGTTTATAAAAAATGGTAATTGAAATAATAGTCTTAGAAAAAATATTTTGGTCGGGAGTGGCTGCTGTTGGTTTTGGTATATTATTTAATATTCCTAAACGAATAATTTTACCTGTATTCTTTTTAGGAGGACTTGCAGGTTTTTTGAAATTTACAGCATTGGCAAATGATACAGGAATTGTCCTTTCCAGTTTAGTTGCTGCATCGGCTGTGGGGTTTGGAAGTATTCCTTTTGCACATAAAAAACATACTAGTCCTTTTTTATTATCAATTCCAAGTATAATTCCAATGATTCCAGGGTATTTTGGGTATAAAATGTTATTAGGAATTATGCAATTAGCAATTTATAATAATCCTGAAACCGATATAACCACGCTTATGTCTGTAATTCACAATGGTTTAAATATGATGTTTATTCTTTTGAGTCTTTCAATAGGAGTTTCGCTTCCATGGTTGATTTTTAGAGAAAAAGGTCTTAGGAAAATAAAACTAGCAGGAAAAGATGATTTGGTATAGGTTGAGCAGAATATTTTAAAATTTATTATGGAATTAAGTCATAAATATTTTTTTTTACTCTTTTACCAAAATGATAATTTAACCCAATAACTAATTGATTAAACGCATAACCTAAATTTGTATTAGTAAGCATTGGATACCTATACGCAGCCAAGTCGAAAAATATATGTTTTGAAATTCTTTTTAAAGGAAACTCTAAACCAAGACCAATTCCTGCATAAGTCATTTTTTCTTTTACTACTGGACCTTTATCCCAATCAAAAAGTATATTTCCTCTATTTACAGATAAATCTATAAAAAATCGTTTATTATTTTTTAATCTAAAAATATCAAACTGAGAAAAGACACCAGTAAGGCGTGTTATATTTTTTTCATCATCTGCATTGTTTGAAAAAATCATGAAATTTTGGATTCCTAAATACATACTTTTATTTATTGTAGTTGCTACATTAAAATTCCATAAATTATAACTAAAATAATAATTATTATTACTTGGAGTGTAATATATTTCAGAACGATAATGCATGAAAGAGCTTCCAATTATAAAACTATTTAAAAAATCAGTGTTTTTATTATTATGCTTTTTTTGTTTTAATTTTTTACGGTTACTTAAAAAATAGTATTCAGCACTTATTCTAACATCTAAATATTCTTCGTTATTGGTTAAGTCTCGTATAAGTACTGGTGAAAATTCAAAATGAAAATTATCTGCAACTTCATATTTTATACCTATTGGAATTGAAAATAAGGTTTGAGTTAAACCTTTTGAAACAATAGGCTCGGAAAAACCTAAACCAGCTATAGCTGCAGGCTCTTGAAATTCTGTTAATATTTCTTCTTGTAAATGATAATTTGTTTTATCAAGTTTAAATTCAATAAAAAAGTCTAGTCTATTAAAAAAACTTGGTGTAAATTTAAAAGGCAAATAAAATCTGGTAAAAGCACCTACTCCATATTTTTTAGGAATTTGAGTGAAATTACTTTTTTTAATTATGTTTATATCGGTACTTAAACCTACACCCCAGTAATGAACAGGGTAGTAACTTAAATTAGGCTGAATTATATAATCATGATAATAAAATG
>JAOZLS010000374.1 GCA_029934705.1 Bacteroidales bacterium
AAAGCTGAATATTCAGCTGATAATGTCGGTCATTACGGTTTATCATTTGATTTTTATTCGCACTTTACTTCGCCCATCCGCCGTTATCCGGATATGATGGTGCATCGTCTTCTAACACATTATTTGGATAAAGGTAAACCTGCAATAACTAATGTGTTAAATGAAAGATGTAAGCATGCATCCGACATGGAGCGCAGGGCAGCTATGGCAGAACGAGCATCTATCAAATACAAACAAGCTGAGTTTATGAATAATAAACTGGGATCTATCTTTGAAGGTGTAATTACAGGTGTTACAGAACGAGGCTTATATGTTGAAATCAATGAAAATAAAATTGAAGGAATGGTTTCAATGCGAGACTTAGATGATGATTTTTATGTTTTTGATGAAAGAAATTATTGTATAACCGGAGAACGCAGTAAAAAGAAATTCCAATTAGGTGACCCGATTAAAATTCAAGTCGTAAAAGTTAATATGCAAAACAGAACTTTGGATTTTGTTATTGCTGAGGAATTTTAATTTTCAAAAAAATAAAAATATAACTGTAAAACAACTATGCTTTTTAATTCTATAGAATTTATTCTTTTTTTGCCCATAGTTATAATCTTTTACTATTTAATCCCTTCAAAATATAGATGGATACTGCTTTTAACAGCAAGTTATTATTTCTATATGTGCTGGAAGATAGAATATATAATTCTGATTATCACATCAACACTGATTGACTACTTTTCTGCACTTCAAATGGAGAAAACTAAGAAAAAAGTTGTAAAGCGTTTTTTTTTAATACTGAGCTTAATTACTAATTTAGGTTTATTATTTTCTTTTAAGTATTTTAATTTCTTTTCAGAAAGTGTTAATATTCTGTTTAATAAAATAAATATTGCATACCAAACACCTGAATTAAATGTACTTTTACCTGTAGGTATTTCTTTTTATACTTTTCAAACTTTAAGTTATTCTATCGATGTTTATATGGGAAAGCAAAAAGCTGAACGACATTTAGGTTATTTTGCTTTATATGTTTCCTTCTTTCCTCAATTGGTTGCAGGTCCTATTGAGCGATTCAGCAGATTGGCGCCACAATTTAAAATAAATCATAAATTCTTATATGAAAATTTTCAAAATGGGTTTCGGTTAATTTTATATGGTTTATTTATTAAAATGGTAATTGCAGATAATATATCAGTTTATGTTGATCTAATTTATAATAACCCGGCTGACTATTCCTCTGTTGATATACTTAAAGGACTATTTTTTTATTCATTTCAAATATATAGTGATTTTTATGGTTACTCTTTAATTGCAATTGGTAGTGCCCTAATTATGGGTATTAAGATTATGGACAATTTCAAAACTCCATATTTAGCTAGAAATATTGCGGAATTTTGGCAAAGATGGCATATTTCACTATCTACTTGGTTTAGAGATTATCTTTATTTTCCTTTAGGAGGTAACAAAGTAAAAAAGTATAAGTGGATAATTAATATTATGATTGTGTTTATTGTAAGTGGTTTATGGCACGGAGCAAACTGGACATTTGTGTTTTGGGGAGGATTGTTTGGTCTTGTTTATTTGGCTGAAAACCAATTTAATAAATTGTTTAATATAAAAAATAATGATAAGGCTTTTTCTTTTCAACATATCCTATTAGCATTTAAAACATTTATTTTTGTTACGTTTATTTGGGTGTTTTTCAGAAGCCAAAGTATAGAAGATGCATTTAATATTTTTGAACTAATCAGAACTAATTTCGACATAGGTGTAAAGTCCCTGGCTATTAATAATAATACCTTAATTTTCTTTGTCCTATTTTTAATAAGTGATATCTTTCTTTATAATACACGGTTTGACAAATGGATTGGGAATTTTTCCGTTATTCCGAGATGGAGTATATATTTTATTTTAATTTTCTCAATAATTGTATTTTCAGGTGTAGAAAACATTCCTTTTATTTATTTCCAATTCTAAAAAGATATGACCGTTTTTAAAAAAATAGCATTGCGGATTTTTATTATTATCGCCTTTTTAATTATTTCTAACTTTATTTATTCATATTTCTTTTTTGAATCAGATTTGCAAGAACATTCAGAAATCATAAACAAAATACGAACTGTTGAGAGTTGTAAAGTTATTTATTTTGGTGAATCATCTAATACAACTGTAAGAAGTGATGACATAAACAAAAAACCCATAAGTGATTTAATTGCCCAACATTACCCTTCTTTAAAATTTGGATTAGTAAATAAAGGGGCTGTTCATGCCGGAATGTATAAAACTTATCTTCAACAATTACCCCAAAAAACGCAAGTTGAAACAATAATTATTACATTAAACTTGCGTTCTTTTAATGCCGGTTGGATTTATTCAAAGTTAGAAACTCCTTTACAAAAAAGTATTGTTTTATTGAAAAAGTATCCTCAACTTTATAATCGGTTTAAACTTTCGTTTAAAGCTTATGATAATAAAACAGAAGAAGAAAGAAAAAAACAAGTTAAATATAAATGGAAGAAAGATATTCTAAGATTTCCTTATATCTTCCCACATAAGAATGTAATTGATTGGGATAAATATATTTTTAAAACAGGTATTCTAAACTCTGATGGGTCCGGGAATCAGGAAAAAACAAAATTAGCATGTCATTATGTAAAATCCTATGCTTTTTCAATAGATACTTTAACAAACCCAAGAATTAAAGATTTTGATGAAATAGTTGAATATGCTAAAAAACAAAATTGGAATATAGTTTTTAACCTTTTAGCGGAAAATACTGAAAAAGCAAGCGAGTTAGTAGGAGAAGACCTTATTTATCTTCTGAAAAGGAATAGAGATGTTTTAGTATCTCGATATACTCAGATGGGTGCTATTGTTGTTGATAATCTTGAATTGGTTCCTGACGAACAGTTTATAGATCAAAATTGGACAACTGAACATTATGCAGAGAAGGGCAGAAAAATAATAGCAAAGAATGTTGCAGAAAGTTTAAAAATACTGTATTCGGATAAATATGTAGATGTTGAATATAAAAATGATACGATTACTAATTTTTTAATTAAATGTGAACAAAACGAGTCTTGGGGACAAATGCAAACTCTTTCAACAGAGCAAGCATTTTCCGGGAAAACATCCTCAAAAACCGGGAATGGGGATGATTTTAGTGTTACATTTGAATGGGGAATTAAAAACATACCTGATACTGTAAAAACCATTGAAGTAAAGTGTAAAGTATTTCAAACAATTAAGGAGAATGATGCAGTTTTAGCTTTTGAAGTCAGAGGTGAAGAAATTGAAAATTTCCGGCATACACAAAAAATATCCTCTTTTATAAGAACAACTGATTCATGGCAAGAAATAAATTATTCATACGAAATTCCCTCCAATTTATTATTGGGAGATTTAATAAAGATATATATTTATAATCCTACAATTCAAATTGTTTATGTTGATGATTTAGAAATTACTTTTAAATAATTATTACATCTTCTGAGAACATAATTAAAGAAATTCCTATTTAGATTTCCCATAAAAAATTCAAGTTGTAAAAGTAAATATGCAAAACAGAACTTTGGATTTTGTTATTGCTGAGGAGTTTTAAAACTTAGCACATTATGTGTAAGGGTCTACTCATTAGTAACATATAACAAATTCAAAAAATAAATTCAAAAAAACACATAAAATATTTGCAGGTTTGTAAATACTAACTAACTTTGTCGCAAGATAATTAACATAATACTATTTAATGGAAATGCAAACAGAAAGACAAATACAAATTATTGATAAATCAATTTGCTTAATTGCTGAAAAAGGAATACAAGGTTTTACGATAAAAAACTTATCAAAAGCAATCGGTATTTCTGAACCTGCAATATATCGCCATTTTGATAGCAAAACACATATTCTATTGGCAATTTTAGAGAACTTTAAACAAATGGCAATGTTTTTAGCCAAAATGATGTCAGAAGTTGAAATGACAGCTGTTGAAAAAATATCATTTATGTTTGAAAAGATGGTCGATATGTTTACGGAAACACCTTCACTTGTATCCGTGATTTTTTCTGAAGAAATTTTCAAAAATGAGGAAGTTCTTAAATTTAAAATAGTTGAGATACTAAATACCAATGAAGCAACCATAGAAAAAATGTTACTGAAAGGTCAAAAAAATAATGAAATACGAAATGATGTAAGTGAAAAAAGCC
>JAOZLS010000072.1 GCA_029934705.1 Bacteroidales bacterium
CTTCATCAAAATAAAGGAAAACTTGCAAGTCGTAAGCGTAAATTTTACAACGAACTTAGTGATAATGAAATTGAGCAAATGGAACGATCATATATTCAGGTGTTTGAGGATAAAAGAGTAGGGAAGGATTAAAAGAAAGCACAAAAGCATAAAGCAACTTATTTTACATGGCTCAATAATCAAGAGGGTTGTAGTTGATAGGAAACAGTATTTCAAATCCCTATTAATTGGAATTAACTATCTAACCATTGCTTAAAGCTTTTTACACGGTCTCGGCTTACAATTATTTCATCTTTTATTGGTGGATTAATTTCTACTTTTAGCCGGCTATTAAACCACGAGTTAATTTTACTTACACTTTCAATATTAATAATTATTTTCCGATTTATTTGAAAGAAATGTAATGTGTCCATTTGTTTTGATAAATCAACAATAGAGTATTCAACAATATATTTTCTATTATTAAACAGTGTTATAAAAGTTAAACCTTCGTCTGAAATAATGTAGGCTATGTCGTTGCTGTTTATAGTTATATAGTTGTCGCCAGTTTTAATAAGAAAGCGTTTTTTAGGAGTTGGTTTGTTGTTACTAATAATTTCTTTTAGTAAATTGTTTTCGGGAAGAATAAATGTATTCTTAATATTTTTTAACTTTATAAGAGCCGATTTAATATCGTTAATATCATAAGGTTTTACAATATAATCGATACTATTTACTTGAAAAGATTGAATTGCATAGTCGCTAAATGCAGTTGTGAAAATTACTGGAGCAGAGATGTTTATTGTATTAAAAATATCAAAACAATTGCCGTCAGTTAAAATGATATCTTGAAAAATTAAATCGGGCATTTTGTTTTTCTTATACCATTTTATCCCATCTTCAACAGAGCTAATAATATCAATAATTTCAATTGAATTATCAATTTTTATCAAAAGACTTTTTAAATGTATAGCCGTATGTTTTTCGTCTTCAAATATTAAAACTTTCATTGCTTTGGTTTAGTAAAATAGGTAGATGAATAATAAATTCTGTTTCAGTCATTTCAATTTTAACAGGTTTGCCAGATAAAAATGAGAAACGCTTAGTTAAATTGTCTAAGCCTTGTTTTGTGCTGTATGTTACGTCGTTACGTTCGTCGAGGTTGTTTTTTACAATTAAATAGTTATTGTTGTTATATAATTGAATGTGGAGTGGGGTAGTGTCGGTAAATTTGTTGTGTTTTATAGCGTTTTCTACTAATAATTGTAAGGATACTGGCGGAATATTTGTTGATTTAATTATGTTTTCTTCAATATTATTTTCAATAATAATTCCTTTTTCAAAACGGGTTTTAATAAGAAAAAAGTAGTCGTTAATAAATTTAATTTCGTCTTTTAAAGGAACAGTTAATTGTTCGTTTCTTTCAATAACATATCGTAAAATTTTAGAAAGACGTAGTAAAAATTCCGATGCTAAGTCGGTGTTAGTATGAATAATTGAAGACAAAACACTTAGGCTGTTAAACAAAAAATGAGGTTCTACTTGCGATTTTAAGTTTAGGTATTTTGCGAGAGTGTTTTCTTGTTTTAGTTTTTCAAGTTGTATTTGGTCTTCTTTGCTATTAACAACCGAAATAAAATAAATGTCGAAAAAGAACACCATAAGGTACATTACCATTAAGCTAATTGATAATTCGGGGTTTATTATTGAAATATTTTTCCAAGCATCTGTGTTATTGAATAAATGTACATCGCCCATTCTATATAAATAATTTGCAAATAATGCAGCCATCACGCTAATGGCAAAGTTAAATGAGAAAAGTAAATAAGAAGAAACGTGTTTGTTTTTATAATTTTTAATTTTAGTATTTATATATGCTGAAATGTACCAAATAAAGAGCCAGTAGCTTATAAAATAACTAGAAAAAGACATGCTTCTTATAGATATTTCAAAAATATCTAATGTAAAATCGCCTGCTTTTATTAGAATATGAGCTGTAAAAACAAATGCAATTCTGAAAAGGAATGTGTGTATTTTATTGCGTTTCATAGTTAACAAATATAGAATTTTTATTTTTTTAACCACTTAATTCGATATCCAAAATTAAATTCAAGAAATTCGGCAAGCATAAAATTTACTGCTCTAATATTTACACCAACTGAGATGTCTTTGTAAACATCGTACCTTACTCCAAGTCTTTGGTAAGTTTGGTTGAAACTGCCATAATGTAAATGTCTGGCATAAATTCCAAAACCTGATACAAGAGTTAATTTATTAATAATAAATTCTGGTTGAATAAGTAGTCCTACAGTAAAATTTTCGGCAGTTCTTGCACCAATAGTTCCATTAGGGAAAGCATTTAGACCCCACCAATAATTAAAATCTCCGCCAATACCAAGTCTAAATGCATTTGATAACTGAGTAAAGTATATGGCAGTTAGACCAGCAACAGCAAAATAATTTGAGTCCAGTTCGTGTTCGTTAAGTTGGTGGTTTCCATAGCCAGTCATAAGATATATATCGTTATAGCGATTTAGTCTTTTTGGTAGTTCAACATTTTTAACTTTTGGTCGGTCTCCAATATGGTATTTAAGTTCAACCGATGGCGAATAAATATTGAAACCTTTATTTGGGCGTTCCATTCCACCATTTGAAAAATGTACAAAGCTGATTCCTACACCTAAATCAATATTTTTAGTGATAGGGTAAACAGCATTAACACCAATATTCAAATGAACAGTGAGACCACCACCAATTACAAGGTTTTTAGGATTAGTTATAGAGTCGTAATGTACCCAATTTGATGCAATCCCAAATTGAAGTTCAGAATATAGTTCTAGTTTATTGAATCGCTTTATAGGAATTCCTAATATTCCGTAAACAGACATTGGGTAGCCAATTTCTTCAGCATTAAAAAAATCCCCAGCCGAAAACCCTATGCCATAATACGGTGCTTTATAAATTTTTTGCCAATTAGTGTAACCAGGGTTTTGCCACAGAGCTTTAATTGTATATGATTGAAAGTTATTAATTGGATTTCCTGTTAAATTGTCGCCTTTTACAAAATCGGTTGTAGGAATAATGTTTCCATAGGCATAATTTGCAGCTATACTACAAAATTGCTTCTTTTTAATTTTAGTTGTATCAGTTTGAGCAAAACTTGTTATTGTTAAAAGTAGCGAGATAATTAATAAATTGAGTTTCATATTTTTATCTTTTTTTTTATTTGAAGCAAAGATATGTCAACTCAATACGTATTAAAATAGAATTATTATAGTTTGTAGAATTAAACCTTGAATCTATAAAATTAAGGGTTGAATTGTAAAATTAAATTTTGAGAAACAATAAAAATCCCTGCAATTAAAATAATTTATATCACAAAGACAATTGTTTTCGTATTGATTATTTATCTTCACAAAAAATAAAATTGAAATATGAAAGAACAAATTAAGAACCTTTTGCAACGTGTTTCTGTAATTAATGAAAATTACAAGAAAATTGCAGAAATAACAGGTGAAAATTTCAATATTTTTAAAGTATTGAATTTACAAACTGATGAAGTGAGATTGCACTCTGCTTTTATTGCTGAATTATTAAATCCGAAAGGAAGTCATGGGCAAAAAGATGTTTTTCTGAAACTTTTTATTGAAGAGCTTGGCTTAGACGAAGGCAGAGCATCTAAATTTGAGACAGTAAGTGCTTTGGCTAAAAAAGAGAAAAATGTTGGAGAAATTAATCTAGAAAAAACAGAAGGAGGACGTATTGATATTGTAATATCATCTGGGAAAAGAAATATCTTTATTGAGAATAAGATTTATGCAAGAGATCAACCCAATCAACTTTTACGATATTATAATGCTGATAAAAAAGCTGATTTACTTTATTTAACTCTTGATGGAAAAGAGGCAAGTGATGAAAGTACTGGCGGAAAATTAAAAGCAGAAAATGAAAGTACAGAAAAAGAAACAAAATATTATAAAGTCATTTCATATCAAGAGGATATTGTAACTTGGCTGGAAAAATGTATAAAAGAGACAGTTAACTTTCCCTTATTGCGAGAGACTATTTCACAATATATAAATACAATAAAACAATTAACAGGACAATCAATAAATAAACAAATGGAAAACGAAATAATAGAACTTTTAACAAAATCAGAAAATACTGAAGCAGCAATTTTAATTAAAAATATAATACAGGATTTTCCGATAAGTTTAGCAAAAAGAATAGAAGATAAATATAAGGGAAATTGCGAGCCATTTGATAAAATATGGCGATATAAACGAAGAGATACAGTATTTGAAGCTTTTAATTTTAAAAAAATGAGCTTAAAACTTGATGTTTGGTGTGATATAAATGGTTATCATGCACATTTTTGGCTTCCTGGTTCATCTAAAAAAAATGTCAAAGAAATATTTAAAGAAATAACAGTTCTTTCTGATTTTCAGGCGTTTAATGATGAGTCAAATAATGTTAAGAAGCATTTTAAAATTGTTGAAGAAGTTGAATTGTTTAAGTTTATAGATAAATTACTAAAAGAGTTAAAAGAAATGAAAAAGATAGATAAATAAATCAGGAATACTTAATTTCAGTCTAATAAATAAAAAGTCAAGTTTGAATTGTAATTTTGAGAAACAATAAAAATCCCTGCAATTATAAATTACAGGGATTTTTTTATTTAGTATTGTATAGTTTTAGTCGATTTTTTTAAGCCTTTTCACTCAGCATTTCTATAAGTTCTTTTTCGTAGCTACTGTCAAATCCAATGTAATTTATATCTTCAATTTCAATAGTTATTGTTTCCATCCAATTTGCCTCATCATCAATAAGTTTAAATTCAATTTCTTCAGGATTTATTGATATTATCTTACCAATGAAGTTTGAGTCCTCATCTTCATCTGTAAAAACCGCAATTATATCAACTTCGGTTAACTCGTTTAAGCAGTCGTAAAAGGAATTTATATTTTCCAGAGGTAATTTGCCTTCAAACTCACTAAAATTATTTGTTTTTATTTCACTTAGTTCTTCTTCGTCCCAGTAGCGGTATTGTTGAATTTCATCGCCTCTTAAAATAGCGTAGCCATCAAATTTTCCTAGTTCGTCGTTAAATGCAACAAACATATAAATATTTGGGTTGTGCTTTATGCAAATCCCTGAATGAATTTCGTCTCTGTTTGGGTTTAAGTCAACGTGGATAGGTGCTTTGTTTATAATTGCGTTTTTCATATTTGTTTTTTTTAAATTAAATTAATTGTATCTTTCACAAAAGTAATAGATTATTGATGAAATTATAATAATTTAGTTTTTATATAATATCTTCTATAATAAAATCTTTGTTTAAGAAATTTGACTTATCGCCAATTTTTTTGTTGTGTAAAAGCTTACCAATAGGGGAGGCTAGCGAAATACAAAAATATGGTTTGTTGGCTATTTCTAGTTTCCCAATTCCTATTGATATAAAATAACTCCCTTGATTTGTAATAACTAAGCTTCCAAATTCTGCTTTATCATAAGTTTGTTTAATATTTATTTTTGAAAGCTCAGTTTTATTAAATAATGCTTTGCTTAATTGAACTGTGCTGTTTTCAATTTCAATTTGCATCATTGCTCTGCCTGTTTCAAATTTATCGCCAGCACTACTTTTAGTATCGTTATTCCGGGCTTCTTTTGCAAGTTTTATAGCACTATTTGCTACTTCAAGCTTTTCGTTAATTATTTCTTGTAACTTATTTAAAATAAGAAGTTTTGTTTCTTCGTTATTAGTCATTTTCTAGTTTTTTTCAGATTAAATATTATAGTGATTTTTAAACAACTACTAATCCATGTTCTTTTAAAACTTCCATTGCTTCGGAGTACCAAAAATCTTCTAAATTATCAATGTCATTATTAAAATATTCTTTTAATTGTGCATAAGTTAGAATTTCATTTGTAGTGAATTTTTCAAAAATATCTAAAAATAATTCAGCTTCATTCTTTTCCATATTAAAAGAGTACATTTCTGTTTTATTATGAAAAGTTAATTGATACGTTTGTGTAGTTTGCCCTTTTTTAGTTTTTTCACTAATCGAAACCTGAGGTTTTCCGCTCAGCCAAATTAATTTTGACGAATCTTTAATTTGTATGTACTCCACCAGCTCAATAGCCGAAAGGATATAATCTTTTGGGATTTTAGTTTTTGGAATTTTAAAATCGAACCATTCATTTAGTGGGAAATCAAAACCTATATCGTGCATAAAATTAAATAGCGATTTTTTTAACCCAAAGCTAAATTTTTCATGCTTAATTCCTGTTTTATCTTTAAATTGAATGTCGTTATTTGCAAATGTAATTTCGTTATATTTTGGTTTAATTCCGTAATCGTTAGGGTTTAAGCCAACAGGACTGTGAGCAGTTAGTGCAAATTGATGCCAAAAGCCCGATTGAATAATTCCAAGGTCAAACATTTGCCTAACCATTTCTAGGCTATCTATTGTTTCTTGCTCTGTTTGCGTAGGAAAACCGTACATTAAATATGCGTGAACCATAATTCCTGCTTCGGTAAAGCTATTTGTAACTCGTGCAACTTGCTCCACATCAACTCCTTTGTTTATGAGTTTTAAAAGTCGATTAGACGCAACCTCTAAGCCACCCGCAACAGCAATACAACCAGATGCTTGAAGTAATTTACAAAAACTTTTGGTATAACTTTTTTCAAACCTAACATTTGTCCACCAAGTAACAGTTAGTTTTCTTTTAATTATCTCAATAGCAAGAGCTTTCATAAGAGCAGGCGGTGCCGCTTCATCAACAAAATGAAAACCCTTTTCGTTAGTTTGCAAAATCATTTCTTCCATTCTATCAACTAAAAGTTTTGCTGTAATTGGCTCATAATCTTTTATATAACTTAGTGAACCATCGCAGAATGAGCATTTCCCCCAATAGCAACCATGAGCCATTGTAAGCTTATTCCATCTGCCATCGCTCCAAAGGCTGTGCATTGGGTTTGCAATTTCTATTACCGAAATATATTTGTCCAAAAGCAAATCGGAGTAATCGGGAGTTCCTAGTTCGTTTTGCTTGTAATTATTTAGGGCAGAAGTGTTATTATATACGACTTTCCCGTTATTTAGAGTGAAAGTTCTTTTAAGCTGGTTGTTTTCAGGATTTTGTATATTTTTAAATATTAATTCGGTTGGTAATTCACCGTCATCAATAGTAATATAGTCGAAAAAGTTAAAAACTCTTGGGTCGGTAATTGATCTTAGTTCGGTAGTGGGAAAACCACCGCCCACAGCTATTTTTATATTTTTGTAGTTCTCTTTTATAAACTGTGCAATCCTAAAAGCACTGTATAAATTACCTGGAAATGGTACCGATATACAAACTAATTTAGGTTGAATGTTTTTTAATTTTTGGTCAAGAATTTTTAATGTGATTTTATCAATATAAGTTAATTCTTTTTGTAGTAGCGAGTGTAGTTCATCAAAAGAGTTAGCACTTCTTCCTAATTTTTCAGCATATCTGCTAAAACCAAAATTTTCGTCAATACATTCAATAATAAAATCCGATAAATCTTCAAGAAATAATGTTGCCAAATGCTTAGCTTTATCCTGAATTCCCATTGTTCCAAATGCCCATTCAAGATCGTCAAGTTGCTCGAACCTTGAGGCTTGTGGCAGGAAATTTTCGTTAGCAATTTGTCTTGCAAAAGTTTGATTTTTTCCTTGCAGAAAAATAATAACTTCATCTATTACAGCTAAATAGTCACTGTGTAAAGCATAAATTCTTTGTGCATTTTCGGAGTTTATAGTTTTATTCTCAAAAGCAAAATTGAATATTTCTGTTAAACTCTGTTTAGAAAAAAGTTCTAAAATCACTTCAATACCTAAGTCTGTTTGAAAAGAACTTATGTTTTTAGTATTTAAAAAGCCTTTTAAATAAGCCGTTGCAGGGTAGGGAGTGTTTAGTTGTGTAAATGGCGGAGTTATTAAGAGTATGTCTTTCAATTTATGTTTGTTTTAATGTTTTTTCGCAATAACACAATGAGGTTGTATTAGTCATATTTTATAATTGTAAATTATAAAATATGTGAAATTTGTTTCTTATTTTTCGTAGTGCATATCAACTTGAATACCTAACAGTTTATCTGTTGGTGAGCTATCTTTTAACGTCAAAATAATATTCTCTTCAATTATTGTTTTATATTTTTCCTCACCAAGATATTTTTTTGTGTCATCAAGTTGATTCTTGTTTAAAGTAAGAATATATTGCTTTCCTTGTATTTTAATAAAATCATCTAATATTAAAAATAATTCTGCTTTTTGTCTTGGGTCTATACCGTCTAAAAGTCTGCTATCGTGAAAAATAAAATTTATTTTATGAGCAAAACCATTGAGTAGTAGAGTTAGGTCATAACAAAATATTTTCACATTACCGATACCGTCAGAAACGTCCAGTTCAATTTTAGCATCAATATTATAGCGAATTTGATTATCGCCGTCATTGTTATATACTGTTATTCCAGCTGTTGCATTTGGATAAAAACGTTTTGAAAGTTTTCTAAAAAAAAGCTTTAATGTGTTTATTGTTTCCTCTGCTTCACTAAGATAAGTTACTGCTTTTTTTGTTTCTTGTATGAAATTTTCGTCAATCTTCAATTTTTCATCACGATACTTCTCTAATAAATCATTGTATTTTAATATATTTTCTTTTTTGCTTTTTAAATCAGATAATTTATTTGTTAGTTTTATGAAAATATCTAATGCTTGATGAGTATTAAGATATTTTAAATTATTATCTAAATCATTCTCCTTATCTATTTTCTTATTTGATAATTCTTCAATACTACGTAAAAGTTTGTTTTTTTGAAGTAAAAGTCTTTTTTCTCTATTTATTGTAATGTGTTCATAAAACTTTTCTAATTCTGAAAGTTGTTTAATTGCATCTTCTTTTATAACTACTGAGGCTTCTTTATAGATAGTTTCTATACTTTCTTTTTTTATATCAGGTGATATTTTTCTTGTTTCTTCTATGCTGTCAATTTGATTTTTGTATAGAATTATCTTATTTTGGATTTTATCTAATTCCTTTTTTATTCTGTCTGCTTCTCCTTTTATTTCATTATAATCTTCTGCGACTTCAAAATTTTTCAAGTCATTTTCTAACAAGTATATTTGTTCTTCTAATTCCTGTGAAGCAAGATAAATATCTTTTTTACCAAGAAAAAAATCTCTTAATAGCTTATCATTACTTAATTCTTTTACTAACTTTCTTATTCGTTCCTTTTCTTTTCTTAATTTATATTTTTCTTCTGCAAGCACAACGTCTAATCCCAAAAGAAAAGAGTTTGCTATTAAAACCTGATACTCATTTTTTACGTGATTTGGATTTTTATAATCAATATAAGATGCTTTGCGAGGACGAATAAAAAAAGGCAATAACGAACGAAAAGATAATTGACTGACATTTTCAGGTATGTCAAATAATGTCGTTCCTAATTTAGCTTTAAAATCTTTCAGCTTTATTTCTTTATTGTTTAGTTTTATTGTATTTTGATTATCTGTTGAGCGTTCAGAAGTGTATATCTTGTCATTTATTGAAAAATCCAGTTTAAATACCCAGCCATCTAATTTTTCTTTAAATTCTTTATTTGTAGATGAACCAAGACAAAAATGTATTAAAGCAATAAGCAATGACTTCCCAACTCCATTAGCGGTATCACCTTTTTTTGATTGTTCAGGATTTTTCAAATCTGCAACAATAAAATTTAATCCAATTTGATTTTTAAATCTAACTGTTTTAAAACTTTCTTTATTTGCTGATAATTGAATTAGTTGCATTTTCTTATAATTCCGTTTTTTTCTTTGATAGTATTGATACCATAAAGAAATATTAATGTTAAAATTAGATTATCAAATGTTTGATGTGCTGTAAATAATTCATTTTTTTTGTCAAATTGATATTCGTTCCATAAATCATCAATTGTTTTGGGTTCATTTAATTTATGAAGAATATAGCTACCAAACCCCAAGAGGGATTGAGAAAAATTAATATGTTTTGAAGGCATTATCATAGTTTCTTGTTATTTTGGGTCTTCAAATATATCACAACTTTCAAAATATTTCGACATAATTGTAAGCACAGGTATTTGATATATACTTTTTTGTTCAGGTGAACATTCAGTTATTATTTCGTGAAAAATATTATCTCCTGTATGTTTTAATTCTTTCCAGTTATTTTTTATTTTATTGTAAATCCCTGTCATTTGTTCTTGCAGTTCTTGTGCTAAAAATGACTGATTTGCAAGGTATTTATCTAATCCACCTAAATTTATAGAACCGAAATCTAATAATTTTGCAGAATGTAAACTTAACTTATTAAATTCAATTTTTTCGTTCCAATCAGGTCTTTTGATTTTACCGCTCTGTATTGGTAGTGGAAGTTCCATTATATAACCAATAACTTTTTTTAGAATTGAATAGTCTAAATTAGATAAATTATCTATATTAGGTAAAAAACCGACAATCTTCTGTATAATATCGTCATCAAGAGAAAAAACTAATTTATTCAAATTATCTGCTGTATAAAAACCGCTTTTTTTGAGTTTATATTTTTCAGCTAATGAGGTTAATGTTTTTTCTGAATTTGCATTTACTCCATTAAACTTATCATTTACAACAAAATAATATTCATTTATTGGTGTCCATTTTTCTAACAACCCAGTAAAATCAGTTTCAATTTTTTTTACAACGTCAGGATAACTTTTAGTAATATCTTCGGGTGCAAAGACTTGAAAATAAATTCCTTTTTCTGGAATATAACCATCGCTTTTTAAATCACCAATATTCCCCCAGGCCTTAATTTTTCTAAAATTAGGTTCATTATAGGTCATTATTTCAGTAAATAAGTTTTCAAAACTTTGTCCGTTTGATTTGAAAATTTTATTTTCAAAAAGTATTCTAGCTATTGTTCTTTCTTGTAAGTTCATATTATGTTACAAAAATAATATATTTAATTAAAATCATTGTAATTTATATTCTTTTTTTTATTCAATGAATTATAAAAGCATTTTCGGTATCAAACCAATAATTTTGTAAATTCGCCAAATAAATTTTTAGATATGATAAATACAACTTTCAGAATAATACTTCTTTCAATATTAATTTTAGGAATTAGCAATTTTAGCTTCTCGCAAAATATACAAAAAGAAGAAATGCGTGGAGCATGGATTGCTACTGCAAAAAACATTGATTATCCTTCAAATAAACACCTTACAACCGAGCAGCAAAAGGCAGAGTATATTGAAATTTTAAATTTATACGAAAAACTTGGTATAAATACAGTAATATTTCAAGTTCGCCCAGCAGCCGATGCTTTTTACGCATCGGATTTAGAACCATGGTCGGAGTGGCTTACAGGAAAACAGGGCAAAGCTCCAAATCCATATTATGACCCACTAGAATTTATGATAAAAGAAACACATGCACGAGGAATGGAATTTCATGCTTGGATAAATCCTTTTAGGGCTGTCGCAAATATTGAAACTGCTGATATTGCCGAAAATCATATTACAAATGTTAAACCGGAGTGGTTTTTCACTTATGATATTAATACATATTTTAACCCAGGAATACCCGAAGCTAGAAATTTTGTTACAAATGTAATTGTCGATATTATTAAAAGATATGATGTTGACGGAGTGCATTTTGACGACTATTTTTATCCTTACCCAGTAAGAGATGCTAATAAGAAAATTATGGGAATTCCTGATAAAAAACAGTATAAGAAATATGGAAAAGCCTTTGATGATATCCGAGATTGGCGACGAAATAATATGGATATTTTTATAAAACAAGTTGCTGATAGTATAAAAGATATTAAACCATACATAAAATATGGAATTGCACCGTCGGGAGTTTGGCGAAATAAAAGTACCGACCCCGAAGGCTCTGATACAAGAGGTTTTGAACATTACGATTATTTATATGCCGATGTTCTTTTATGGCTGAAAAATGGTTGGATTGACTATGTTACACCTCAAATTTATTGGAATATTGGTTATAAATATGCCGATTATAAAACTTTGGTTGAATGGTGGAGTAATCATACTTATGGCAGGCACTTATATATTGGACAAGGGATTTATATGGCAAAAGAAGATGCAACAAATTCAGCTTGGCGAAACCCAACTGAGTTACCAAACCAGATGCGAATAAATTTGGATCATCCCGAAGTAAAAGGTACTATGTTTTATAAAACAAGTGCGTTAAAACGTAACCCGCTTGGTTATAACGATAGTTTAATGGTAAATTTTTATGCCGAAAAAGCTATTACTCCCCAAATGGCGTGGCTACCAGTAAGGGATACAGTTACAATTATTGACACAACTGTAGTAGTTATCGCAGATGTAACACCACCCACAAAACCCGAAAATTTAAAATTAACAAAATTAGGAGCTTGGTATATGTTAACCTGGGAAGATGGAGAACAGGGCAATACACCACAAGATGATGAGGCTGTCTCTTATAACGTATATAAATTTAGAGGTTTTAAATCGAGATATGTAAGTGAAGATGATGTTTTTATTACGACAGAAAAAAACTATGCTATGATAAAACGTAGCAGATTTAGGCTATTTAAAAAGAAGTTCTCTTTTGTTGTAACAGCAAGCGATAAAGCAGGAAACGAGAGTAGTCCTAGTATAACTATGATTATTAAGTTGAAGAAATAAAAAAATAAAACCATTTTTGATTAATTTATGGTAGTATAACTAGGCACGGCATTCATGCCGTGTAAAATATAATATTGTAAATTCGGTTTTAGCCAAAATACACGCTAATATAATTTAGGCTAAAGCCAAATTTTCGTAGATTGTTTTCCGTAGGATAAATCCTACGGCTATTTATAATAAACACTATGTGCTTTTTTGTGTTGAATAAGTTTTGTGAGGTTATAATATTCAATATAAAAAAGAGAATACCTAAATTTAGGTATTCTCTTTTGTTTTTAATTATGAAAGGTGTTATTTTCTAGGTTTAATTAATTATAACTTTTTGAGTTGTTACATTTTCACCAGAAATTATTTTAAC
>JAOZLS010000375.1 GCA_029934705.1 Bacteroidales bacterium
CTCCAGCACAAATAACATTCTTAAAACTAGCATCTTACGAAGGAACTGTTTCTACAGGAAATGTAAAAAGACTTATTGGAATTAATGAGGACATTAAAAATAAAACTGTTGTTGTGCTAGAAGATATTATTGATACTGGTATTACAATGGAAAGCATTATTAAGCAACTTAGTGGTTACGAACCTAAAGCAATTAAAATTGCTACGCTTTTATTTAAACCTAATTCGTTTCAAAAAGATTATCCTATCGACTATATTGGTTTTGATATTCCTGATGATTTCATTGTAGGTTATGGTCTTGATTATGACGGCTTTGGCAGAAACTATTCTGACATATATTCAATTATTGAGAATAAAGAAGAGCCAAACAAAATGACAAATATTATTATATTTGGACCTCCTGGTTCTGGAAAAAGCACTCAAGCAAAAATATTAATCAAAAAGCATAATATGGTTCACTTATCAACAGGTGATATTTTACGAACCGAAATAAGTGCAAATACAATATTAGGGCAAGAAGCTGGTAGTTTTATGAACCACGGAAACCTTGTGCCAGACGAGATTGTTATTAAAATGATTGAGAAAAAGCTTGAGAATAATAAAGGTTGTAACGGATTTATTTTTGATGGTTTCCCCAGAACTGCTGCACAAGCCAAAGCTTTAGACGAACTTTTTGAAAAATATAATACAGAGACATCAGTAATGATTGGTCTTGATGTTAATAACAACACTCTTAAAGAAAGGCTTTTGGCCAGAGGAAAAGTTGAAGGCCGACCCGACGATACTGCTGAAATTATTGAGACTCGCATAAAAGTATTCTCCAAACAAACAGCTAAAGTTGCAGAATACTATAAAGAACAAAATAAGTTTACTCAAATTAATGGTGTTGGCACAATTGATGAAGTTTTTGAAAGATTAGAAAAAGAATTAAATAGAGTTACAACGGTTTAGATCTATAAAGTCGGGGCGCGACTGACAATTGCAAATTGCAGAGAAATTAATTTTCATGTACACAATAAATTAAGAAAGTCGCACTCCGACTATAACAAATAAAGTGAATGCTCATAAAATAAACCCTGAGGGTTTTCGCCTACTTTATAGACTGATATTTAATCACTTTTAAGTTAAGTCAAATAAAACTAACCTGCTAAGAGACATTCCTTTTAGCAGGTTAGTTTTTAATACAAAAAAATGAACCGTATATATTTATTTTTCATATTAATAATTTTAATTTTTTCGTGTAATACTAAAAAAGAAAATTCGGAACTTGCAAACTCGCCCAGTTTATATTTGCAAATGCACGCTTCGGACCCTGTTAATTGGCATATTTGGTCGGATAAGGTTTGGGAAGAAGCAAAAAATCAACAAAAACTAGTTCTTATTAGTATTGGTTATTCTGCTTGCCATTGGTGCCACGTTATGCAGCACGAATCGTTTCAAAATAAAGAAATTGCTGATGTTATGAACAAATATTATTACTCGATTAAAATTGACCGTGAGCAAAACCCCGACATTGATGCTTATTATGCCGAGCAACAACAAAAACTTACCGGTTGGGCTGGTTGGCCAATGCACATTATTTTAAATAACAAAAAAGAAATAATTTGGACAGGAATTTACCTAAAACCCGAAAAATGGAAAGAATTATTACTGAAAATTGCTTTAGAATACAAAAAAAATCCAAACACTAATTTTTTAGGCTCAGTAATTAAGGAAGAAGAGAAGAAAACAACTAACAGTACCATTAATTTTGATACTATAAACAAAGTTCTAATTCAAAAATTAGATACAATACACGGCGGACTAAAACCAGTTCGTTATAGCAGAAAATATCCGACAACTACACTGTTTAATTACCTAATGCAAATTTATATTGCTGAAAAAAGTCCAATTTTAGAGCAATTCCTAAAAACAACTGCAACAAAAATGGCTCTGGGTGGCTTAAACGACCAAATAGAAGGTGGCTTTTATCGTTTTTCGATGGATGAATACTGGCATATTCCGCACTTTGAAAAAATGCTTTATACAAACGCTCAACTTATTGAGTTTTACGCTGATGCATACATTATTTTTAACGAAGACTTATATAAAAAGACAGCAATTGGTACTGCGGATTTTATAATTGAAAATTTTAATTCAACTACTAGTTTATATTATGGCTCAATGGATGCCGACCAAATTACCGAAGGTAGCTATTACATTTATACTTTGCCAGAACTAAAATCTACTTTAAAAGAAAATTTTGAGATTGCTAAAACATATTACAATATTGACAATTCATGGATTTGGCAAAATAAATATTTTCACTTAAATACAATTTATAACGATAAGCAATTTGCGACCGCAAATAATATTAGCTTAAAACAATGGCAAAAAATAAAAGGAAACATTAGGCAAAAACTACTACAAATACGAAAAACTAGGCAAAAGCCAAAAGTTGACACAAAACTAATTAGCTCTTGGAATGCTTTATTAATTACAGCTTATGCAAAGGCTTATTCAATATCTGGCAACTTAATATATTTACAAAAAGCACAAGAAATCGCAAAATTCTTTCAGCAAAAATTTAAAGTAGAAAATAAAATAAGACATTATTACCTAAACAATCAAATATCCTATGCTGAAACTTACCCCGAAGACATTTTATATTTAGCAAAAGCACTAATTCAACTTTATAATCAAGACTTTAACGAAAACAACATGTTTTTTGCACAAAAATTATTTGAGCAATACCTAACACAAAAAAAAGATGGTAAAATATTTCCTAACAACGACAAAGTAATGCCATCAATTATAGCAACAGAAAATTACTTAGCAAAATATTTTAACATCACATTTAGAACTTCAAAATATAAAATTATTAAGTTCAATAATACAGAAATAATACGAAATCCTGAAAATTTCGGAGAGCAACTTTCTTTTAAGTATTCAAACCAAACAGCTAATTTTGAATTAATTATTACAGGAAATAAAGAAGAAATACTACAAAATACTGAACTACGTAAAATTTATACTCCAAATCTCACATGTTTTATAAAACAAAAAAACAGTAAACTCCCAATTTTAAAAGATTACAAATACTCTAACAGAAAGCCTATTTACCATTTATGCACAAATGGATATTGCTTTGCTCCAACAGGAAATTTCTCCTTTGTTGCAAATAACATCAATTAATTAATAATAGCTTTTTAGTATAGCATTGTTTTTGCTATTGAAATAGTGTATATTTAGTATACTTGTATATTTCACACTAAAACTGACTGATAAAATGAATTTGCTAAAAAAAATCTTCATATTCTTACTTTTTTATTCAATAATAAATATTACTGAAGCACAAAACATTGATAGCCTGCTCAAAATATTACCCAAACAAAATAATAAGGAAGAAATACAAACACTAAGAAATATTGGAAATACATTTTTACAAATAAATTTAGATAGTAGCGAATATTATTTAGAGAAAGCACTACAAAAAGACAAACAAAATAAATTTAAAATAGAAAAAGCTTTAACTTATAAAACTATTGGAAAACTAAGGCTTTATCAAGGAAATTACAAGGACGCTGCACTAAACACAAAAAAAGCAATAAGTATTTTTACTAAAGAAGGAGACTTACAGAACCTTGCAATAAGCTATAATAATTTAGGTATTATGTACGAATACCTAGAAATGCCAGATAGTGGATATTATTTTTACAATGTAGCGTTAGCCATTAATTTTGAGAGAAAAGACACGATAGAAATTGTTGAAACTTATAATAACATTGGCACTTTCTTCTATTATAAAGCAAGTTACGACAGTGCCCTCTTCTATTTTAACAAAGGTTTTAAACTTCTTGATAATGTTGAAAGTAATACAACAAAAGGAGCAATATTAAATAATTGTGCATTAATTTATCATACTAAGGGCGATTTAATGAGTGCAATAGACAATTATATTAAAGCACATCAGTATTACGAAAAAACAAATGAGATTCGAACTATAAACCTAATAAACAACAATATAGGAGCTTTATATTTTGAATTAAAATTTTATAATAAGGCTATTGAATATTTCACAAAAAACATTGAATACAACAAGCAAACAAAAAACATAGGCGACCTGATGAAAAGTTTAAACAATTATGGAAACTGTATGTCGGGCAAAGGAGAAAAGGA
>JAOZLS010000376.1 GCA_029934705.1 Bacteroidales bacterium
GGCATGATACTTATCATCATACAATGTTTGAAATGCTTGGTAATTGGTCGTTTGGCGATTATTTTAAGCAAGAAGCAATTGATTGGGCTTGGGAGTATTTAACTGATGTTTTGAAAATTGATAAAAGTAGAATTTATGCTACAATTTTTGAAGGATCGCCCGAAGATAAAACCGAATTAGATAGCGAAGCCAAAGCAATTTGGGAAAAACATTTGCCAGAAGATAGAATTCTAAATGGCTCAAAAAAGGATAATTTTTGGGAGATGGGGTCAACAGGACCTTGTGGACCTTGCTCCGAAATACACATTGATATTAGAGATGAAGACGAAATAAAAGAAATATCTGGAGCAGAGTTAGTAAACAAAGATCATCCTCAAGTTATTGAAATATGGAATTTAGTTTTTATTCAATATAACAGAAAAAAATCTGGTGAGCTAGAGTCTTTACCAGCAAAACATATTGATACAGGAATGGGCTTTGAACGTTTGTGTATGGTTGTTCAAGGAAAAAAATCTAATTATGATACAGATGTTTTTCAGAGGATTATAGGTAAAATATCCGAATTGTCAGGTTTTAAATATGGCGACGAAAATCAAAAAGATATTGCAATGCGAGTTATTGCCGACCATTTAAGAGCAATTTCTTTCTCAATTACCGATGGTCAACTTCCTTCAAACGCCGGAGCAGGCTACGTTATACGTCGTATTTTACGTAGAGCGGTTAGGTATGGTTATACTTTCCTTAATTTGAAAGAACCATTTATTCATAACTTATTAGATTCAATGATAGAGGTTATGGGAGAGCAATTTACTGAGCTAATTAATCAAAAAGACATAATTACAAAAGTGATTTTTGAAGAAGAAGCGTCGTTTTTAAGAACTTTGGAAACAGGAATAAAACTTCTTGATAAAATTATTGAGGATACTAAAAAAGCAAGCAAAAATATTGTTGCTGGTAAAGATGCCTTTGTTTTATACGATACTTTCGGATTCCCGTTAGATTTAACAGAACTTATTCTGAAAGAGCAAGATATGCAGCTTGATACTAAAGGATTTGAAATTGCAATGCAAGAGCAAAAAGACAGGTCAAGAAATGCAGCAATTGAAGATAAAGACGATTGGACAATACTTTTAGAAGATGATATTGAAGAATTTATTGGCTACGATTACCTTGAAACAGATATTAAAATTACACAATATAGAAAGGTTCAGGATAACAAAAACACACTTTATCATTTAGTTTTCAACTATACACCTTTTTATGCTGAGAGTGGTGGACAGGTTGGCGATACTGGCTATATTGAAAGTGCAAACGAAAAAATATTTATTACTGATACCCAAAATGAACACAATGTAACAATTCATATAAGTGAAAGATTACCAGAGAATTTAATGTCTTCTTTTCATGCAGTTGTAGATAAGCAAAAAAGAGAACTTACAATGAGTAATCATACCGCTACACATATTATGCACAAAGCGTTACAAGATGTTTTAGGAACTCATGTAGAACAAAAAGGTTCTTTGGTTAATGAAACACATTTGAGATTTGACTTCTCTCACTTTCAGAAACTTACCGATGAGGAAATTGCAAAAGTAGAGGCCGCTGTTAATAATAAGATACGTGAAAACTATAATTTAGAAGAAGATAGAGCAATTCCTATGGCAGAGGCCATGAAAAAAGGAGCGACAGCACTTTTTGGCGAAAAATATGGTGATTTAGTACGAGTTATAAAGTTTGGCGATTCATTAGAACTTTGCGGAGGAACCCATGTAAAAGCAACAGGGCAAATAGGCTTTTTTAAAATAATATCTGAATCTGCTATTGCTGCTGGTATTAGAAGAATTGAAGCAGTAACATCTCTTGAAGCAGAAAATTTTATAAATAATCAAATTTCATCGTTAAATGAAATTAAAGCTTTATTCAAAAATACTAAAAACCTAAAAGATGCAGTTTTAAAAGTACAAGACGAAAACAAAAGTTTGAAAAAGCAAATAGAGTCTTTTGAGAAAGAAAAAATAAAGACACTAAAAAAAGCTCTTGTTGAAAAAATAGTATTAGAGAATGGAATAAATATTTTAAGTGGTAAGATTGATATAAACGCTGGTCAAATAAGAGATTTATTATTTCAAATAAATAGAGAAACCGAAAATCTATTTGCAATTTTAGGAACTGAGACTAACGGAAAAGCAAATGTTTCTATTATGATTTCTGAAAACTTAGTTAAAGAAAAAAATCTTAATGCAGGACAAATAATTAGAGAAATATCAAAAGAAATAAATGGAGGAGGTGGCGGACAAGCTACATTTGCCAGTGCTGGAGGCTCAAAACCTGCAGGAATTGAAAAAGCAATAAAACAAGCAATTATAATATTACGTAAACAATAAAATATAAGGATATGAAACACCCATAATAAATAAGTTTTAACACACAAGGGAATGATTATTGCAATTTTGCAAAAGTAAGTACAAAAAAAGACAGCATGCGGGTGTCGCATCTAACCATTTAAATAATTTATAAACAGATGAAAAAAACAATCTTATTTTTAAGTATTATTCTAGCAAGTAGCTTTTATGTTTTTAGTCAAACATCAACAATAAGAGTTTTTACTGAGCTTGAAAACCCAACATCTTACGTTAAAATTTATATTAATGGAGAACCTCAAGATGCAATGTTTTACGACGAAGCAGAGGTTGAAGATTTATATCCAGGTAAATATATTTTAACTGTTTCGTTTAATTCAGATACAATTGCCGACTACTCAAAAAAGATAAAAGTTGTTGCAAATACAAATTATGTTTACAAAGTTGAAGTAAAAGGTGATTTTGGAAAAGAAGCAGGCAAAATGGGACGTGGCTTTGGTCAAAAGTTAGGGACAACCGAAGATAATGACAAAAGAGACTTAGTTGAATATTATAAATTAGTTCTTGTTAAAGAATAATATTAATATAAACCTTAAGGTTTTAATAAACAAACTAAAAATCAACTAGTTTACCATTTTAAAGTGGAGCTAGTTGATTTTTTTTATAGGCTTACCTAATTAGAGTCTGTCTATAAAGTAGATTAAAACCCTCAGGGTTTAATGTTTGCAAGATTTATAATCATAATTACTTTGCGTATCAATTAATTAAAACAAACCCTGAGGGATTATTTTCATAAATACTTACTTTATGGACAGACACTGATTAGTTTCACTACATTGTTACCCATTTAAGTCGTATTTAAACTTGATAAAAAAAAACACTTAATATGCAATTTTCAACATTAAATGATATTTTTAATGTTTGACATTTACTTTATTATCGCTTATTTTAGTTGTACCCCACTAGTTATCATTATATTTCATAAAGTAGAAATAGTATAATTAAAAATTAACAAACATATTAAACATAACTTAAATTAAATTTTAAACGATGAAGAAAATTAACTTATTATTAGCATTCTTTTTATTAACGACTATTGGAATTTCGCAAAATGATATTGTGTATGATATTGATAGTAATATGTATCATTCAATAGAAATTGGAGGTAATTATTGGCTTCAAGAAAATTTGAGAGTTGGACGATACAATAATGGCGATTCAATTCTTACATCCGAAACTTATAACATGTCTTTTGATATAGAAGCAAGTCCAAAGTATCAGTGGATTAATCCTTATGGTAAAGGTTTAGAATATAACCATAAAGTTTATGGTCGTTTATATACTTTTTATGTTATTTCGGATAATAGAAAAGTGTGTCCGCAAGGCTGGCATGTGTCAACAGATGCGGAGTGGAGTGCGTTGGAAGATGCAGTAGGAGGGAGAAGTAAAGCAGGAGGACGATTAAAAGAAGCAGGACTAGAGCATTGGAAAGCTCCAAATAGTGGTATAAAAAAAACAACAAATTTTAAAGCTTTACCAAGCGGTGAAAGAACAAATACTCGTGGTTTTAATTATTTCAAAATAATTGGTTATTGGTGGACTGCAACTGAAAAAAGCGAGAACATCGCTATTACAAGAAGAATGATGTCCAGTGATGGAAAAGCTGTGAATAGATCGGCTCATAAAAAAGATATGGGTTTTGCAATTAGATGTGTAAAAGACTAAATGTTTTACACATTTTATAATTGAGTCCACTCCGAAAAGTCATTATACCCCTGCCAAACCTAT
>JAOZLS010000377.1 GCA_029934705.1 Bacteroidales bacterium
TTAAGAAATTCCAGCATTGCTCAATAAATAAAACTTCGGTGCTTTGGTTGGTTCGTCCTTTTACGGCAGTATTTTTAGTGTCGAGCCAACTAATATCTTTATTTCCCAATTTGTATTGGTGTAAATATGCTCTTTCGGCTTGTTTAACACTGCTTCCAAAAGGTGGATTTGTTATAATAAAATCAAAACTATCATATTTAAAACCTGTATTTTTACTTTTTTCAATTAATTTTTCACTTTTCAAAAGTCCGTCGGCAGAAATTACATTTGTATGTCCGTCGTCGTGAATAATCATATTCATTTTAGCGGTTCGGGCAATTTGTTCGTTAATTTCTATGCCAAAAAGATTTTTTTCAGCGAAATCGTGCCAATATTTAAAGTGTTTGTTAAATTCTATCGGTTCGGTTTTCCAATCAGGATAATACTCACTTGCTTCGTTTCTTACTTTATCTAAGGCATAAAGTAAAAATCCACCGCTACCGCAAGAAGTATCTAAAACTCTATTTTCGTTTGTTATAGGCAAAGTATTTACAATAAATTTTACGATTGCACGAGGTGTAAAAAACTGCCCAAAATCGCCTCTGAAATATGAACCCATAAATGTTTCAAACGCTTTTCCTTTACTGTCTAAATCTGTAAGACTTAAACTGATAGGTTCTAAATAACCAACAACCGTTTTTACTTTCTGGTGGTTTAGTCTAATATTATCTTTAAAAACTTCGGGGTCTTTCTTTTTCCCTTCTGCGTATAAATTGGTAATTCTTTTGTGCAGAGCTTCTGATATTTTTAATTCAATCTTTTCTTTTTGTTCTTTTGTCGCATTTTTGGGTATTGGCTCATTAAAAATTTGAAAATCATAAGGTTCTCCTTTTTTTCGTGCTTTTCGCTCGTCCCAAATTTTACAGAAAATCAGTTTATCTAATTCGTCAAATGCTTCCGAAGGGTTTAATTCACCGCCTGCCCAAAGTGAGTTGTGAGCTTGCTTAAAACGGCGAGTTAATTCGTCTTCGTCTATTACTTCGTGTTCAAAGTATTTTTGTTTTGTTTCGTCATTTCCTGCTTCTTCATTGGCTTTTCGTCCGCCTTTTGCATATTTATATTTCTGAATTTCAGTAACGCCAAATCTTGGAATATCAGGAATTGTTTGTTTCGCATCGCTTTCTTTGTCAATTAAAAAATATTCGCTTTTAATACCTGATGTAACCCACAAATATTTTATTGTCCCTGAAATAGCATAAGCATAACTTGCCGCTTGTTCAACTGCTTGATTAAATTCAAGTTCCGAAACGTCTGTTTTTTTACATTCAACAACAATATGCGGTTTTGTGCATTCGCTGTCATTATAAACAATTATATCTGCTTCTCTTACCGATGCACCAACTGTAACCGATTTAAATTGTATGATTTGCTCAACAGGATAATCGTATAATAATACCAACTTTAAAAAAGTTTCAGCTTGCACTTTTTCTTCTGGATTATTGTAGTTTCGTTTTTTTCCTTGATGTATGTAAGTTATAGATTTCTTTTCAGCATCAAAACTGATAAGTCCTTTTTCTATTCCTTTTTGTATTATATCCATTTATGTCTTTATTTTTTTATTTCGATGCAAAGATAAATTTTCAATGTTTTAATCTGTTATTTTCTGTTTTTTAATTAATGCTATCGGCTAGAATTATGCACCATTCATGCCTCAATTTTTATTACTCTATAAATTATAATTGTAAAATCGTAATTAAGTATGTTTGAAATGTTATATTCAAACATATTACTTGTATTATTATGTCTTGTAATCATAAGCAGCATTTTAGTTTGAAAGAAGTTATAACTTATTTTGCTGTCTGAATCGAATCCCCATCCGTGTTGTAAATGTATATAAAAATATTTTATTTTACTAATACTTTTTTGTTGTTTTTGAGAGTCTTAGGTAACTGGTAATATTTTTATATAAACAAAAACATTAGGTTTATAATACTAAATAATTTATTAATAGATGATTATATTAATCTATAAAAAAACAAAAACCTTTTAAAATATTTTTACATATTTTAAAAGGTTTTATATTTCCCCTAAACTTGGTCCAATTTTTAGAAATCAATTGTAACTTCTTCATTTCCTCCAAATCGGTTTTTTTCGGCTTTCCAGCTTCCGTCGGTAACTTTAAATACTGCTTGTGCATTATGTCCAAAATCGGAATCACCTTTGTATGTGTCGCCATTCTTATATGCCATTAGTAGGCTAACTGTTGATAGGTTTGGAAAATCTAGTTTTAATTGCTCTAGCTCATCATTTGACATGCCTATTGAATTTATACTATCAATCATTAATACATCAACTTGGTTTAAGAAAGCTATATCGTTAGGCAATCCTTCTGCAAAATATAAATTTGGTACAGCTGCCGAAAGTCTATTAATTTTCTCTTTTAAAGTGAACGAGCGACCCTCTTCTTTTGCTATAAATAAAACAGATAAATTATGCTCTGTTGTTAAATACTTTGCAAAATTTAATAATAATGTTGATTTCCCACTACCTTTTTCTCCCCAAAAAAGTAAATGAAAGGGTAGTGATATTGTTCCAATTGCTTGTTTCCACTTGTCTTTTAATGATACTGTATCAAAAACTTGAGTTGATATTTCGGTTGCAGAAAATATACCTGCAGGTAAATTGTTTGAGCTTTCAAATCCGCCTAAGCTTTTTTTTTCAGGAGGAACTATCATTCCTGCAATTCCTGCCAATCCGTGTAAATCAATACCGTTTGGATGTAAATTTTTAGATTTTAAAAGATAGGCTTCTAAATTAGCTTGAATTTTCTTTATCTTATCAAAATACATATCACTTTTTGTGATTTTCTTTGTGCTTAATGCACTTTTGAGTGCTTTTAACAAATTAGTTGCTCTTTTTTCAGTTTGTTTATTTTCTTCAAGACCATACATGCCAACATAGCGTTTTATGAGCCTAACAGAGTCTTTTTGCTTCTCTGAATATGCAATATCATATAGCTCATTATATTTTTTTGTTGGTATAGCGACATCAAATTTACGGTCATTAAAACTATCTTTCAAAAATTCAGAAACATACATTATTTCCTTTGCGTATTTTGAAGTTTTACGAATTTTAAGTTCTGTTGCAGCCTTTTCAATCTTTTTATAAAGGTTTAAAATATTTGCTTCTGTTTTTTCTTTTCCTTGCATTAAAACGAACGACTTAATTAATGTAATTTGCAAATCAACATTACCAACGTTTTTTGTACTTACCTCACGTTTTTTTGTAGCCTTTTTTTGTTTCGTCAATGTTTTTTTTACAATAGATTTTGGTTTGTTCTTTTTTTCTTCTTCAAACAAACATCCGCCAAAGCCTTGTTCTTTCAAGTTTTTCAACCATAAAAGAACAAAATCAATTGTATCTTTATATTTTCCACCTTTTGTTATTAGTTCGCTTTCCCAATCATAATGTTCTACATATATTTGAGGAAAAGTATTATGTGATTCATAACTTAAAGGTGTAACTTCTTGGTTGGCTACATCAATAGCTACTTGTATCCGAGGGGCAGACATTGAATCTCCATTTTGCGTATAATAATGTGCTAAGTCAAAAACGATTCCAAAACCAATCTCTTGAAAATAGCTTTCAATTACAAATCTATCATAGCCTTTTACTTTTCTCTCTATATGCAAATCATTTTCTTGATTTTTGATTTTTTCAATATCTGGAAATAATTGTTTTATTAGCTTATATGCTTTGTGTTCTTTTGTATTCCTTTTTTTTGTTTCTATCGGTTTCTTTGTCTTAATAGAAACCTTTTTAACTTCTTTTTTTTGTACAGAAGTTTGTTTCTTATTTGTCTTTACTTTAGATGATTTGTTTTCATATAAAAATTTTATAGAAAAACCGTTACTAAAATACTTTGCATATTTATCACTAAATTCCCATTCTCCTGCTTTAGAATAGTCCAGCCAAACCTCTCTTCCATTTTCATCAATAAACATTACTGATGTAGATTGAACAAGTTCTACTCTTCTTGTCCCTTTTTCATCTTTTGTTTTTGTTAATTTTCTATTAACAATCACGTCAAATGTATATCCAACATTCTCTTTAAGATATTTTTTGAAACTTGTTAAATTAGTTGGCTTAGTTGATTTTAAACTATT
>JAOZLS010000073.1 GCA_029934705.1 Bacteroidales bacterium
GTATCGGTATTCAATATTACTATTTACAGGGTAAATTGGGGCCGAGAAATATATTCGCAATGAATTATCGGTATATTTTAGCTTTAGTAATTCATCTTTATAATTATTTATATTTATAAATGAATTTGTGTTCAGTTTAAATATTTGATTAATAACAGCTTTTGTACTGTCTTGTTTAATATTTGAGTTTGTTTTGTTGAAAATAACGAGCCCTGCTTTGCCACCCATCCAAATATTATTATATTTGGAGTCGAAAAAAAGAGTATTTATTGATAAATTACTAATTGGGTTGAAAATGCTTTTGTTTATAGTATATCCTGTTTTATTTTTAATAATAAGAGCAGTCTTTTTTTGTTCGCCATCGGTGAAAATCACGTCTCCATTAGGTAGTTCTAAGAAATCATAAGCCCAAAAGTCTTTTGTTTTTTCTATTTTATCAAATAACTTAAAGTTTTCAATTTTCGATTGTTTTTTATTGTAATGTCTTAATCCTTTTTCTGTTGTAAAAAATATTTTATTATTTATTTTATTTATATGTAAAACAAAATAGTCATTGTTAGAATTAATATCAATAAGTTGTTTTGTTTTTATTTTATATAAATACAATTTTGCTGGAGGTACTTCAATAAATAAATCTCCGTTTTCGTCTTCTTCAATTTTATTTGGGTAGCCGTTGAAACCTTTTATTTCACTAAAGTTAACAAGTTTATCATTTACTAATTTGAGTATTTGAATTTTATCAATTTGTCCGGCATAAATAATATTTGGGTTTACTTTTGATTTAAGTAACGAGTATGTAAATTCGTTATTTGATACTAAATAGTTATTGTTGCCATTTAATACATAAATTCCTTTTGTTGTAGCAGCAATAATTGAGTTATTATATGATTCTATATCCCAGCAGGCATATTTTATTATATTAAATTTTGTAAAAGCAGAATCGTTTAGTTGAAACAATCCTTGATCTGTTGCTATGTATGCATTGTTTTTTACTATTTTAATTTTCTGTACTTTACCATTAATTCCGTTATAGCTATTTTTTATGTATGTAAGTTGCCAGTTTACTTTTATTATAGAAATTCCATTGTCGGAAACCATCCATAAATCAGAATTTTTATCAAGAAACAGTTTGTTTACGGCATTGTCTGGTAAATTGCTTTTTTTATCAATTATTTGAATTATATTTCCGTGATAGTCTGAAACAGCAACTCCTCCAGTAAGTGTTCCAAAGGCAAATTTGTTGTTACCTATTGATATTCCACAGGTCATGCCTTTGTTTTTCACATATTTGGTAATGTCTTTTTCAATTTCTGTAATTTTTTTCCCTTTTAACGAAAAATAACCTTGTCCCGAAGTACCAAAAATTATTGTATTCTTATATTTAAACATTGTTACAACATCATCAATCCACATGTCTCCACTGCTAGATATTTGCGTAAATTTGCCTGATTCAAATATATTTAGTCCATTTTGTTCTAATTTTAGTTTTAAATCAGGTTTAAAAAAAACATATAATTTATTATTTATATTGAAAGAAGAACTTATTATATTTTTTGTTTCAATTTGTGTTATTTTTAAATTTTTATCTGCTATGTAAATGTTCTTTTTAGCAATAAAGTATATGTTTTCATTAATGGAGTGTACAGCATTTATTTCGCCAATATTTGAGTTTATAGTTAGTGAGTCTGCTAATGAAATAAAGCTTTTAGAGTTGTCGTCTTCTGTTTTTAAATATCCAAAATCGTTAAGCCCGCCAATAAATATAACTCCATTTTGGTTTATTGTAAGAGAAACTGCTCTTAGCCCATTTGATGTTGGTATTTGTTCCCATGTTGAACCATTAAATGTTAGGATTCCCGAAAAATTAGCGAAATACATTGTTCCGTCTTTACCTTGAGTTATGTCAAAGTTTTGCTCGTGTGCGGAATAGTCTTCTGAGCTGTAGTTTTTCACAAAAGGCATTCCTCTTTTAATATCGAAATTTTGTGCATTTGCAATATTAAAAATTGAATAGATTACGGTGAATATTAAAATTTTTAACCTCATATTATTTCTTATTAGGAACATTGTAAAGTGTCAAAGTATTTTTTTGAAAAAGTGCTATTAGTATTTATTAAATTATTAAACAAGTATAGTTGTGTTTCTAGCATTAGTACTTGCTCTGTAACAATATATTTTTGTTCATCCTGATTTGCTAATTCATTAAATCTAATAATTTCGCCTTCATTTATTTTTTTATTATTGGTTTTGTCATGCAATTCACCAAATACTATAATATATATATTATATTTATTATTGGTATTTATTACTAATTCCTCATCTTGCTTCAGAATTATTTCTTTTGCATTTTTAGAAAACTTTAATAAACTTTTATTATTAACATCATTAAATATTTCAAGGCTTTTAAGAATTTTTATTTTTTCAAGAATCATAAAGCTTCTTTTTTCCGATTCAATATTTATTTTGTTTTTTAGTTCTATAATGTTGGGTGATAAGTTTTTGTATAGTTCGATTATTTCTTCAAAATTATTGTTAAATGAATTGTAAATGGCTAAAGCTGCTGTTTCTTGAACCATTATATTTGGGTGAACAATATTTGATTTTAACAATTTAAGATTATCAATATCAGAATGTTGAGACATTAAAATTAATGCTTCTACTTTAATAAATGCTCCACAGGTGTTTATGTCGCTATTAATAATATCGGTTAATCTATCGTAAACACTTAGCTTTTCCATAGAATAATCTTGCTTGTGTAAGCGATAAAGTTCTGTGTATGAGATATCCTCAATTATTGGCAACAACGTTTTTTTATGAATTTCTGATAAAATATAATCGGCTATTTCCAGAGCAAAACCTTTTGAACTCGTGTCAGAACTAACTAAGTTTTCATATATAAGATTAATTGCGTTTGAATCGTATATTGCTGAAAGTAAAGTGAATATCTCTTTCTTTTTAGTATCTTTTTCTTGTTCAAATAGAGCAAGTAAGTTATTGCATTTGCTGTTTTCGTGTAAATCCCAAATAGAAGAAATTATATATATATAAGCGTTTATATCTGCTTTAATTTTTTGGTCAATAATTATTGTTTCTTTTTCGTTTGCATTGTAATTTAGTGAACCTAAGGCTGATATTATTTTATAGCTAATTATTGGCACTGGGTGATTAATCCATTTTTTAAGAAATTTTATTGATTTTGGTGAGTCAATTTTTTTAAAAACATTTATAATTTTAATTTGATTTTCTGTTTCATATTCAATTTTTTGAAATAAGGCTGAAAGTGAATCTAGTATTTTTTCGCCTATATTAAGTATTGTAATATATGCAATATCGCTATATTCTTTTATTCTTAAATTTGCTAATATCTGATGAAAAAGTTCTGGTTCTTTCATTTCTCCAGCCGAAATTAAGGCTCTACATCTAACATCAAAATCTTTGTCGCTAAGTAATCGTGCTAAGTGTCGTTCAACTTTATAAATTTTGTAATTCTTAAATAATTTAGCCGAAATTCGTCTTTTATTTGCATCCATACTGTATGAATAGCTTATTATTTCATTTAGGCTAAGTTTCTCCTCATTAACATCATCGTTATTTATGTTGAAAGGAATAAGGTGTTTTGTTATTGTTTTAAGTAAAATTTTGGTTTTAGGGCTTGATAAAAATTCTTTATTTTTTATAATTGTCAATAAATTTTCATGTTTTTCTTTTGTAGTAACTTGCGTTTGTAACACATTTTTCAGTACATTTTTGTATTCGGCATAAATGTCAATTACACTTTTTAGCCAAAATGCAATTATTATAAGTAAAAATATTGAAAAATGAACGAGTGTAAACCACGGTATTGCTGACAAAGCAAATAATATTACTCCGGCAGCTATGCTCGCATAAGCTTTAGGTCCGCTTTCTATTTTATTCTGAAAAGCAAGGCGTTGTTCTATAGGTAATGGCTGGTAAAGTATTTGTGTTGCAGGGTCGTATAGTGCTGTTCTTACTGCCCGAGTAAAGAGTCTGCCAAGTGCTGTGAAAGAGAAAAACAAGGAAATAGCACCATATATAAGACCAAAACCAGATGCAAGAGCAAAACTTATTCCTAGTACAATAGGGAAACTGTATAAACCAAGCCTAATGCCGTATCTGCTCATTAATTTACCCGATAAAAATGTTTTTAGAATAAATTCAATAATAGAGCTAACTCCAAAAAATATTCCAACAAAAGCGGTGAGTGATTCTCTTTGAGGAAATTCTATTTTTGCTTGTACTTGAAATATAAAATCGACAAAGAATTGTGCTAATATTGGTAAAAATGCAATAATAAAAAATAGTTTGTAATATTTTTTTATCGAAAAATCTTCAACTTCAGTAGTTTCTTTTTTTACTTTCTCTTCTTTTTTAGGTTTATCGGCAAGTTTATTTTTAAATTTATATACTGTTAAAATAATTGTCAGAAATGCAAAAAACAATGATATTCCAGATATAATTAATAGGTCTTCCGTTTTTAAGAATAACAGAAGAAAAGGGACTGAAAAGAAACTTATTATACCTGCAATTACTTCGCCACCAGTAATTAAACCAAATAATCGTTTTGCTTGTTGTAGCGAAAACATTCTTGCAAGTAAACCCCAGAATGTTACTGCATGAATGTAGGCAAATACTCTAATCCATGCGTATAAAATAAAAATTATATATAATGGGTTTGTTGTGTAAAAGAAGAAAATAAATGCTATAATTGAAATTAAAAATATACCTAAACCTCCCGAAAGAACTTTGATAAACGAATGCCTTTTTTGAAAATATGAGTATATTCTTCCAGTTAAAAGCACTAATACTCCAGCAAGAATAAATGCTATTGATAAGTCGTTTCGCTCAAAGGCAGATAGGAATAATGAAGTTGCACTTGTTACAAAGAATGCTAAAGATACACCTGCAAAAAATGAGTATATAAAAGGTAGAGTAATAAGTTTTATCTCACCTTTTTTTATACCTAAAATTGATAATATAGCGTTTGTTTCTTTCAATTTTTATTTTTTTATTCTGTTTCTTTTTTCGATTTGAATTTTACTTTGTATGCTATTCTAATAAAAGTCATCCATACTGGCTCATGAAATATATCTTTGGCTACTGCAACATGTGCCGAAAATCCTTTGGGTAACATATACTGTACGGATGGACCAATAAACCAGTTGCCTTGGTCAAAATCTTTTAGTGGATCCCATTTTCCATAGCTTAAAACACCTAAATGAAGGTTTTTTGTTACCATATATCTGGGGTACTGTACTAAATAATAATGATTTTTAGATTTATCATTTACTCCAAAAAAGTATCTTGTTTGTAAATTTATTAGTAACTTTTTATTTAAGGCTCTTGTGTTGAAATCGAGTCTGGCACCTGTCCAAATTCTTCCAAATTCATCAAATTTAGAGTAGTTAAAAACTTTAAATTTACCAATGTTAACACCTAGCATTATATCGGTTCGTCCAAAATTGTTTTTTCCTGCATATTTTTCTGGTAAAAAGATATGGTCATCGGGTCGCCAACGAATTTCAATAGGAGATTTTTCAAATCTGAATGTAATTTCCGGAGAAATTTTCACCCACATTTCAGTATCGCCTTGCGAAAAGGCATTTATTCCGAAAAACAGTAATATTGCTATTATAGTAATTGATTTAGTCATTATAGTTTAGCTTTTTTTGTAAAGTATTTAAAAATTTCAATTAATTCGTCTTTAGGAAAAGCGGATCTGTTTAGTTTGTAGGCTTTTTCTTTTGTATGTAAAAGTATTTTGTTAATTGTTTTATCGGTAAAGCTGAAACCTAGTTCATTGGCAGCTTCTGTTATAACTCTTTTACTTGCTAATTGCGTTACTAGTACGGTTTTGGATATTCCTAAAACTTGTTCGGGAGGAAATGGTTGAAAACTTATTGGGTCAACAAATGGTGTTCCTGTTGAAATTGAGTTTACTCCAGGTCCCGTTATTGGGTCGGTAATTTTGGCTTGTACTTTTGTGTATTCCGAAACTAAATCTGCTATTGGTTTCAGTAATTTTAAATTGTTTTGTTTTGAGAATAAGTCTTTAGCGTTTATTCCTAGTTTTTCTTGTAATAACTCTGGTTGGTATGATAGCAAAAATGTTAATAATTCGGTTGCTACAAGCCCGTTTCTTTCTGCAAGACCTAGCCACGAGGTACTTGCTAACATAATTCCATTTTTAATTGCTTCTATATTATTATTTAGTGCAAAACTTAAATCGTTATGAAAGTGCACTCCGTATTTTACGTTTTCAGGTGTAAGGCTTATTAGTTTATTAAAATAGTTTTTTATTTCTTCAGGATACGCTCCTCCTCTTGTATCGCCTAAATGACATATTGCTATTCCTTGTTCTGTAACGGCATTGCTAATTTCGGCTATAATATTAGGGTCGGTATCAAATGAGCCTGCAAGTTGTATGTCAATAGGAATGTTTCCTGCTTTGTCTTTTGCATATTTTGAAATTTCAATTGCAGTATTTATAGAGTTTTTGAGGGTTTTGTGTAGCATTATTTTACTTAAACGCTCGGATGCAGGAAATACAAATGCTACTCTTGGATATTTTGCATCTTTTATAATATCAATACTTAAATCAATTTCATTTTTTGTACTTCGGCAATTTACTGCAACATAACATTCTTCTACTTCGTCGGCTACTTGTTTAATTATATTTTGTTCTTGAGTGCTTATTGATGTAAAACCAGCTGCAAATACCAGATGCTTGGCTGCATTTCCTTCAAATATTTTCGATTGCTGTTTTGCAATGTCAATTCTCTGTTTTGCTGATAATATTGTTTTTGCTTGGGCTCCATCTCTGGCTATTTCTTCCCAAAAAACAAATTTGTTATTATTTATGGAGTTTAATATTTTATCCATGATTAAGATTTTATATAGTTTTGGTTTTTAAATTATTTTATAAATTAAAGTTTAGACCTATTCGTAACACTCTACCGTTCTGTATCAATTGTGATGCAATTACTCCCGTTGCTTCACCTAAACCAGGTGAATAATATTCAGAATCTAATATATTATTAACAGAGAATTGTAATGTTATTTTATTTTTTGCTAATGAATAACTAATTGTTGCATCTAGTAAAATATACGGGTCAAAAACTTCGAGGTTATATGGAACTGTTGTTCCTTCTCCTGTATAGCGTTTTCCAATAAAATTTGTTCTGAAATTAAAATTTAACGATTTTTTATATGTGTAGTTTATTCCTGCATTTGCACTATGTTGTGCTATGTCGCCAATTCTTAGTTCTGTGTAAGGGTTTCCTTCACCGTCGGTTAGTGGGTTTCCTTCGTCATCTGTTGGGTTTATAGCATTTGGCTCTGTATATGTGTAATTTGCATATATGTAAAACGATTTTAAGTTTAAATCGAAATAAGAGTTTATGCCATAAATTATTGCTTGCCCTTTTGCTTGATTTTGGTTTGTATATGTTCCGTCTTCCCTTAATACTGCAACTTCTTGAATAATATTACTATAGTGTGAGTAATAGAAAGAAGTATTAAAATTTAATATATTTTTATGTGTTCTTCCAATAATTAGTTCGTAATTTTTTACTTTCTCGGGTTGTAAGTCTGGGTTTGCAATTTCTCTTTTTCCAGAGGCTGTTGAGAATTTTTCTTTATTTGTAGCATCTTTAAATGCTTCGGCATAAATAACTTTAAAAACATAATTCTTTGGCGTATATACTAAGGCAAGTCTAGGGTTTAAAACACTGCCATAGCCTGATGTTTGCCTTATTCTATTATTGTCAAAGCGTAAGCCTGTTGTTAGTTTTAAATGTTTTATTAGTTTTATTTCTGATTGAACAAAAACTCCTATATCTCTGGAATAAAAGTTGTTTCCTCCAGGAATGTCGGTTAAAGAAAATCCACTTTCTTCTGCATTTGGTTCTTTCGATGCTCTGTAATCACCTTGTATTGAACTAAATCTTGCTTCAACTCCCGATAATATATTTATTCGCCCATTTGGCTGATAAAATACTCTAAGTTCTTCTCGTAGTTGATTTGACTCTTGAAATAGGTACAAACTGTCCCATTGTGGAGTGTTTCCCTCAATTAAATCAAATAAATTATAATTACCTGTTGAGTAGTTTTTTCGGTAACGTACAATGCCATTGTCTGAGTCAAATTTATGAGATTTGAATCTTAAAAAATTAAATATTTGAATTTTTGGACTTATCTCCTTGTCGTATTTTACATATAAATATTGATGTATTGGGCTCCAGTTTTGTCCTTCGGTTGACGACATAAACATTTGCTCGTTGTATTGTGCTCCTGGTCCTTCGTCTTTTTCCCAAAATGTTACTCCAATTAAAAAATCATGTATTTTTAACTTAGCATTATAGTACATAGTGCTTGTATAATCAGAGAATTGAACTTTGTCATACACATCATTGTCTAAATCTAATGCTCTTTGTATTCCTAATGGTGTTAAAATAACATGATTGTCTGAATTAAGCGAGTATAAATCACTCGATGTTGGATTACTTGCTAAAAATTCTGTTACTTCATCAGCATTTGTTATATCTAATGTATTATGATAAGAGTTTGACATTTCAGTAGTTAGCACTTTTGGCTCATAGTCATATTCACTATATTCCGATAGGTTATGCTCGTCGGACATAAAGCTACGTGCGGTAAACGAAAAACCTATTTTTCGGTTTTTAGAAGCAAGGGCAAACGTAGCATCTAGGTATTTTGTATTATAGCTACCATAACCTGCCATTACATTCATCCCAAAAATCTCTCCTGGCTTTACCATTTCTTGTGGGTCTTTAGTAACAATATTTACTACTCCTAAAAAGGCATTTGAACCATACATAGTTGATGCAGGTCCATATACAACTTCAATGTTTTTAAGGTTACTTAAAGAATATTGCCTTGATAAATATACATTACTCGACCATAAATCATTTTCTTCGACTCCATCAATTAAAAATAATGTACGATTTGTGTTAATTGAGCGGTAGCCTCTTTGGTAAATGTGCGAATATAAATTTCCGTTTGAGCGTGATATGTCAAAACCGGGTAAATCATGTAAAAGTGCTTCGTAGTCGGTATATCCTCTTCGTTTAAATTGTTCGTTGGTAACAACAATAACTGTTGCAGGAGCAAGATTTATGTTTTCTTCTTTTTTTGATACAGACGTTACTACTTGGGCTCTACTTCTTCTTACAATTTGTTCTAAAATAGAAATGAATTTAGGTGGGTCAGAAAGATAATCTGGTTGAAATTTTGGATTTATTTCTAGTAGTTGATAAACTGCATTCCCCGCACTACTGTCGTTATCCATTGCTAAATATGTTTTAGCTAAAATTCTAAAACCTTCAACTTGTTGTTTTTCATCAAAGCCTGTGTATATACATTTGTTAATGATTTTTATTGCTTCAATAAAATTCCCGTATTCATAGCTTGTCGAGGCATCGTCAAGGCTTGTCCATCCGCAATTTGATTGCGAATACAAATTGTTCGAAAATAGGATAAATAATAATATATATATAAATTTATTTTTCATTTTAGCTGCTTTTGGTATTAATCATTAGGAATTTTTTCTTCATATATTATTCCTTCTCCAATATATTTTATCCAATCTTTATGGGTCATGTTTTCTGTAATATCTTTTTGTATGATATTTTTTAAGTTTGTTATATCTATTTCTGAAATTACAATACTTTTATTTTCGCTACCTGAAATAAGTCTTGTATTATCAGCTGATAGTGTTATAGAATATATCCATGCCGAATGATTATCTAGAATTATAGGTTCTTCATTAAAATCACTGTAGTTCCATATTTTTATTTTTTTATCAAAACTGCAACTTATTAGTCTTTTATTATTTGTGTCGAAAGCAAATTCGCTTATTTTGGAGTTGTGTGCATATAAATTATTGATAATTTTATAATCTTTAATAATTAACATTTTGCCATTATTAGTACCTGCAACAACTTCGTTTTTACCTGTTACTTGTATGCTTGTAATTATGTTTTCGCTTGTAGGTATATTAATAATATCGGAGTAATTACTAAGGTTGATTACAAAAAAATCTCCTTTGGAGTTTGCTACATATAATTTTGTTTCATCTAAATTTGTTTGTATAGCTGTAATCTTATTATCCGATTTTAATATTCTTTTAGGCGGATTATTGATAGTTTCTACATCAATCATATATATAGAACCATCGTAACTGCTAGAAATTACTCGATTATTGGCAGGCGAGTAAATTAAATTATTTACAATATCATTATGAATTTTAAGAATTATGGGTTTTTCAGTTGGAGTTTTAATATTACAAATTAAAATTTCTCCATTAACTGCTCCTGCAACAATTTTAGATGTATTATTAATTGTTATAACGGATCTAAACCCATTTTCGCCATGTCCCTCAGTATTAAATGTTATTGTTTTTTTATTTTGGTCGAAACTAAACATTTTAATTGTTCCATCATCCGAACAAGATATAAAAGAGTTCTCGCTAGGGCAAACTGCTAGGCTTCTTACTCCTTCTGTATGTGCATCTTCTCCTCTAATTGTAATTTTTGAATCGGAAATATAGGAAAGTGCTGAAAATATATCGCTATCGTATTTGTTTCCTCCATATTTTTTATTAAAATAATATGACTGAAGTGCTAATATAGCAGGTAGTTTTTGCTCATACTCACTAATGCTTTGTTTTTTCTTATTTGCTTCACCTTGTCTTATTGCCTGAATTGCAAGGGATTTTGCAATTGCAATTCGCCTAAGGGTATCTGTTTTTGCTTCTGAAAGTTCTGCTCTTTGTTGTTGTTGCTCAGCTAATGTTCTTTGTTCATAAGCTTCATCTCTAAGTATTTCTGCAAGTTTTTGTGATTTCTTTGCATCGTCTCTTGCAATAATTGCATCATTTTTGGCAATAAATGCTAATTGCTTTTGTATTATTGCTTCCTTTTTTTGATCTATTGCATATTGTTTTTGTTCTTCAGCAAAAAGTCTTTGTTGCTCGGCTATTAATTGTTGTTGTTCTGCTACTCTTTTGTGCGAAACTGCTTCTTTTTTCTTCTGTTCTGCTACTTTACTAATTTTTACAGCTAACCTTTCTTTTACTAGTGCTTCTTTTTCACTTGCTTCTGCCTTAAATTTTAGGTTCATTGCAATAACTAAAAACATTATTGAAATAAGTGATGCTGTTCCTAAGAAAAATGCTATAAATCTAGCTCTTTTTAGGTTTTTCTTTTGTTTTTCAAGGTTTAACTCAATTTCTTTATCATATTCTTTTTTGCTGAAATCAAGGTATGAAATGGTTCTTTCAAAAGCAGGATTATACCTTATTGCCCATTCTTCATTTGGGCGTGTTTCCTCTTTCCATTTAAGGGCAAGTTGTAAATCGGGGCTTTGCAATAAGCCTGTTTTTCCTTCTTGAAATAATAATGCCGATGTTGATAATCGTAAATATAATTGTGCGGATTCTGTTTCTTCTCTAACCCATTCTTTTAGTCTAATCCACACGTACATAATACTTTCGTGCGAAATGTCAATTATTGTTTCAGATGAAATACTTACATTTATGCTTGGTGTTAAAAAACTACTATTTTCGGCTCTAAATAAGTCTATAACTTCTAATACTTCTTCTTTTCGTGCTTTTGTTATTTCGCAAATTTTATCAAACCTAGTTGGTCGTCTTGTTCCTCTATTGTCTTCGCCAAGCTCGGTTAATGTTTTAAATATTTTTTTTGTAATATTTTTTTTTTGTTCATCTTGCAAACTTCCAAATATTTGTTCGGCATGTACCGACAGTGCATTAGCTACTGTACCAACTGCTTCGTAATGTTCAATATCAAGAGCCTTATTTACATTGTCGGTTGCAAATTGGTACTCCCAAGTTTTCATTAATGCATGCTGCAATACAGGAAGTGTTGTGTTATGCTGCTTTACATCATCTTTTATTCTAGTAAGTAAATTCTCTGAAATTTCTCCTTTTGATATGCTTATAGGACCAGTAATAGCAAGCTCTTTTTCATCTTCGGTCATTTTAGGAATTAAGTAATGCCCTTGATTTATCATGTCTGCAAGTCCAGCAAATTGAGTACAGTCTCCTAAAAAGTCTGACCTTAATGATAATGCTAAGTAGATATTGTGTTTACGTTGTTGCGAAAGGAATATTAGAAATTTAACAAACATATTGGCTTCTGTCTCTGAGCCTTTTATTGTATCATTTTGTTTAAATCTGAATATTTCTTCAAATTGGTCAACATAAATAAAAATATTTTTATCAGTATTTAATTTGCTAAGTAAATCTAAGTAATTTTCAAACGACTCTCTAATATTTCGTTCTATATTATTGGCATTAGAGTTTTTGTTTTTTTCGAAAAGGTTATTTCGTAATGTTTGCGAAAAATTATTTGCGAAATTGCGTATTGGTGAGCTTCCTGGTCTAAATACAGTAAATATCCAATTATCACCTTTTGATAAAAGTTCTGGAATTAAGCCAGCCTTTACAAGTGATGATTTTCCACTTCCTGAGGAACCTGTTATTGTAATAAATCGTTGTTTAAGTAAAATGTCAACCAACTCTGTTGTTTGTTTTTCTCGCCCAAAAAACAAACTGCTTTCATTTATCTCGAAACTTCTTATTCCAGGATAGGGATTCCGAAATGTTTTAACTGTGCTGAGACTCATAAAAATTGGTTTTTTAATGATTTATATAGCTAAGATACCTTAAAGATTTACTTTACCCTGTCAATGAATTACGAAAGTTAATAAAAATATATGGTTTTTTCTACTTTTTTTGATTAAGATAAGCACTAAGTGCTATTTAATATTGCTTACGCATTTCTACATATATTGCAATCAACAACT
>JAOZLS010000074.1 GCA_029934705.1 Bacteroidales bacterium
ATAAACATTTTACATCACTTTTGCAACTTTTTAATTTAGATTTTTAAGTAATAATAAAAGTGGTTATTGGATGATTCCTTATATAGCAAATGGCGAAACTGTAACTCTTACTTTTGAAGGAGAAGTCCAACCAAGCTTAAGTGGTAAAAATGTTACAGCTTATGCAAATATTATCGCATCAAAACAAGCTGATGACGATTTTTCAAATAATGGAGCAAACCAAATTGTTGCAGTTCGCACATATTATGCTCCAACCTCAACAGATATTGCAGATCAATACATAAATAGAAATGAGCATACAATACCTGTAATATCCTTTACTGTTGATGATCAAGATGGTTTAGGAGATATTGATACTTACACATGTAACTCGTCAAATGTAAGTTTAGTACCTCTTAATTATACAACTAATTTATTGTTTGCGGGTACAGTTCCTAACAAAGAACTTGATATTCACCCTACATTTGATGGTTATGGATATTCTGATATGACATTAATTTTAACTGATAACAATGGTTGCTATAAAGAATATGATTTTACAGTAATTGTTGGTAATATTTGGGAAGGTGAAGATGCTATGCAGCCTAATTCTAACACAAATTGGTTTATTGCAAATAATTGGTCGTCAGGAACTGTTCCTGATCAAAACATAGAAGCAATTATTCCTACAACACCTATTGGAGGATTTTTTCCAATTATACATAAAGATGGTGCTGTTTGCGAAGACTTAATTATTGAACCACGAGCTAGTGTTATTCTAGAAGATACTCATGGCGTAGTTGTTTCGGGTGATTTTTATATACAATCAGATGCAACAGGTACAGGTTCACTTGTAGATCAAAATACTGCTGGTTTTAATCAAGTTGCTATCAAAGGAGATATTTTTATTGATAGGTATATAAGTCCAGACGCTTGGCATTATCTTTCATCGCCTTTAACAGGAGCTACAAATAAAGTTTTAACAGAAAATGTTTGTGGAACAAATTATAATGGTAATGTTTTAGATTTTAACGAAGCTTATAGTATTGATAACAATGGGAATGGTCTTGATTGGTTTGATGGTTGGGAATGGCCTTGGTATTACACTCAAAATGATGATGAACTAGTAGCTGCAAATGGTTATGCTTATTATACTTTTGCATCTATGTGTAATCATAATGTACAATTTACAGGAACATCTGTTTCTTTAAATACAGGAAACTTTATTTACAATGTTACAAATCAGGACGAGGACGATATTCCAGACGGAAATCCACATAGAGGATGGAATCTTGTCGGAAACCCGTACCCATCTGGCTTGAATGCAGAAAGCTTTTTAACTGACAATGCTGGAATTATTGATGGAACAGTGTATTTTTGGGACGAAAGTGGTTTTGTAGGCTTTGATTTGGAAGGTGCAGATTATGCCTCTTATAATCCAACTTTAGGTGCAACAACAGGGGCTGGAGCAGGAGCTGTAATTCCTGATAATTATATAAGTTGTGGACAAGCATTTTTTGTTCATAGAACAGCAACCGACGAACTCGGAACAAGTATTAGTTTTAATAACTCAATGAGAGAAATTGAAAATAGCTTCTTCTTTAAAAAAGATACTGCAAAAATAGAAGTTCCTAGAGTAAAGCTTAGTGTAACAAATCCTTCAGATATGTATAATGAACTAGTTGTAGGATTAGTTGAAGATGCTACTTATGGGATTGATGCAAAGTATGATGGATACAAAATAGAAGGAAATTCTGTATTGTCATTCTATTCTATAATAGAAGACCAGAACTTTACTTTTCAAGGAATACCTATAGTTAGAGGTAAAGAATTAAAATCAATACCTTTAGGACTAAATGCCGGTGTAGTAGGGGATTATACCTTTGATATAAGGCTTATTGAATACATGCCAGACACAATAGGAGTCTATTTTGAAGACAAAGAACAACATGAAATAATTGACTTGAAGAAAAATCCTAGTTATTCGGTAAATATTGAAGAAATAGGACGATATAACGATAGGTTTGTATTACATTTTAATTATAACCATGCTCCATACCTTGCAAATCCAATTTTAGATAAAATAATTTATGCAGGACAAAATTTCGGGTTTACTATTGAATCAAATACATTTAATGATTTAGACCCAACCGACAAATTAACCTACTCTGTACAAATGTCAGATGGAAATGCCATTCCTAATTGGATAACTTTTACAGAAGAAAATCTTGGTTTTTATTTAAGTCCTACAGAAGTACAGGTTGGAAATCATAGCATAAGAATTATAGCAACCGATGAATTTGGTTCAACAGCTTCTGATGACTTTATTATAACAGTAAAATCAACAGTTAATGTTTCGCTTATAGATAATATAGAATTTACTATATTTCCAAATCCAACAAATGGGATATTTAATATTACCACTAATAAGCAAGAACAATATAATTATTCTGTTACCGATGTGGTAGGACGAACTATTTTACAGAAAAATAGTAATAATGAAGTAGAACAAGTAAATTTAGAGTTATATCCATCAGGAATATACTTTATAACAATAGGTTATAATAATAAGTTTATTACTTATAAAATTATTCTGGATAACTAATAATAATTAAAATAAAAAAAAGAGCCTTTTTGGTTCTTTTTTTTATGATTTTGTTTTGTGGTTTAAAAAAAACATTTATATTTGCACTCGCTAAAACAGCAAGGGTGCCATAGCTCAGTTGGTAGAGCAACGGACTGAAAATCCGTGTGTCCCTGGTTCAATTCCAGGTGGCACCACTTTTAAAAATGAGATAATTCACGTAAATGTGTTAATTGTCTCATTTTTAGTTTAACACTATAAGGGTGTTGTATTGAATTGAAACTAATTTTTGAACTTTTTTGGTAAAATGTTTGACTTATGTTTGACTTATAATTGGTATAAGTTCTTGTTCTTATTTTGATATTTCTCTTTTTTTATTAAAATCTCCTGATTTTAATAGTTCAACTATCATAACTTTAAAATCATCTTCATATTTTCTTGTCATATTACAAAGATAAGTTTTTGACTCTAAAAAAAACGTACTAAGAAAGGTAGATGTTCCAATAAAAGTTAAACTATAGTTTTTATGTTTTTCTTTGTAAAATAACAGAACTGAATTTACGGCATATTATTTGGACGTTATTAAATACAATCTCTTAAATTTGAATTATTATGCTTAATAACTTCTTATGGAAAATATTGTTTTTGGGAGTTCTCTTTTTTGGGAATCCAATATATAATTATGGTCAGCAAAGCGAAAAGAATATATATAGTTCTATAGAATCAGGACTTCGAAATCCAAGCGAAGTTGAATATCTTGAATTAACAAATATACCTTATATTTCGGCAGATATAGCCAAGTTTATAAACCTTAGCGAGCTATATATTTACAATTGTAATATTGAAACTTTGCCAAACGAAATATTAGCCCTATCCAAATTAAAAATTATAGTTGCAGATAACAATAAATTGAAAAAATTACCTAAAAATATGGGTGATTTGAAAAATCTTGAAAAAATTTCGTTATCGGGTAATTTATTTTCAAAATTTCCAGCAGAAATATTGCAAAATACAAATTTGCAAGTCATAAATTTAGCAAATAATCAAATTAAAGAAATTCCAATAGAAATAAATAATTTAACAAAACTGAAAGTATTAGAATTGTCATTTAATAAAATCTCAGGATTTAAAAATAATTTTCAATTACCAGTCAGTTTACAATATTTGTATTTATCCAATAATAAAATTAAAAACTTAGATTTTAAACTATCACAATTAAAATCTATATGCTTGGATAATAATCATTTAGAATCGATTCCAGAATCATTACTTTTTGTTAACAGCCTTGTTGTTTTTAATATTTCAAATAATAAATTAATAAAAATACCTAGTAAAATATCATCATTAAAAAATCTTGTGAAATTTAATGTTTCCAATAATCAATTAGCTCAAATACCCGAAGAAATATCACAATTAAGAAATTTGCAATATCTAAATCTAGCAAATAATAATTTAAGTGAGATACCACATCAAATATCACAAATTCAAACTATTATAGAAATAAATTTATGTAGAAATAACTTAACAAAAATACCCGAAGAATTTATAGAAATAAAAAGCTTAAAATTATTAGGGATAAGTGGAAATATAATAAGCGTTTATCCGTTATGGTTAGAAAACATAAAAAAGTATTAATTAATGCCACTTTAAAGTCAAAAAATGTTTATATTTGAATTTTAATAGAAATATTATATGCCAACAGTTGAAGATATATATCGTTTTCATAATACTATAAAAGAAATCTCAAAGTACGATTTTACAGAATACTCTGAAAAATCGTTTGCTAGAAGAATTGAAAAAATATTAGTTGATTACAGACTAAATATGGACGAACTTTTAGACAAAATTACTGAAGAAAAAGATTTTCTTGAACAAATAGTAAAAGATATTACTGTAAATACCACTGAGCTGTTTAGAGACCCTAAAGTTTGGCAAGCTATAAAACATAGAATCTTAGCAAAAGTAAAAAAACAAGGTACTATAAATATATGGCATGCAGGTTGTTCTACAGGACAAGAAGTATATTCAATGCTAATTTTGTTAACCGAATTAGACTTACTTGACAGAGTAAGAATATATGCAACAGACATAAACATAGATGTAATTGAGAAAGCAAAAATAGGAGAATACGTATATAGATTTAACATAGAATATATTGAAAATTTTAAACAAGTTATACAAGTTAACCCATATAACTTTGAGGAATACAACAATATACCATTTAGTAAATATTTTGAAGTAAATAAAGTTAACGATACAATGACAGTTAAGCCATTGTTGAAAAATATTGTAAGCTATCACAAGCACGATTTAGTATGTGAAGACAATATATTTAAAACTAAATTTGATATTATTTTGTGTAGAAATGTACTAATATATTTCAATACAACTTTGCAAAATAAACTATTTAAACTTTTTTCAGACAGTTTAAATCGAAAAGGCACATTAATACTAGGCATTCACGAAAGTATTTTAGGCCCAATTTCAAGCAGTTTTATTAAATATGGTAATTATTATATAAAAAAATAGTTTTCTAAATAAATGACCCCAATTAAACTTAGAATATCAGACTTGAAAACAATTTTTGTTGAAATTAATTCTCTTACAGGAATTGACTTTAGTAATTATGCTTTTTTTTCTATTAAAAGAAGATTTGAGAAAGTTATTAATCTTTATAATTTTGAAAGCGTTACCGAACTTCTTAATAAAATAAGAAATGACGAATTGTTTTTAAAAAACTTTATATTTGATATACTACCACATCAAACAGAACTATTTAGAGACGCCCAAACATGGAATGCAATATTAAAACAAGTATTCCCAAAACTATCAAAAAGAGAAAAACTGAAAATTTATTTACCCTATTGTATTTCTGGCGACGAGCTGTATTCACTAATCTTTATGCTAAATGAAGCAAATATGCTTAGCAATACTGAAATTACAGTATCAAGTTTAAGCGATGTAAATATAGAATTTATAAAAAATGCAATATATCCACTAAAAAAATTAAGCTCTGCCGAAAAAAATATAGAAGAGCTAGATACAGAAAAAACACTAAATGATTTTGTAATATCTAGCCAATATTCTTATGAAATAAGGAATGAATACAAGAAAAATATAAAATTTGATAACAAAACAATATTTAATCAGAATTACATAAAACAATTTGATTTAGTATTATATAGAAATTCAATGCTATACTTTAATGCAAAATTACAGGAGGACACTCTAAGAAACATAACAGAAACACTTAAAAAAAATGCTTATCTAATAATTGGAATAGGTGAAGAAATACCAATACTTCTACAAAAAAAATATAAAATTATTAATAACGACGAAAATATTTATAAAAAGAATACATAAGACAAATGGGAAAATATAAGTATGTAGTAATAGGAGGTTCGGCTGGTAGTTTTCAGTCGGTAACACGAATCTTGGAAGCACTTCCAGTAGGTTATCCTTTAACTATATTCTTAACTTTACACAGATTAAAACATGTTAGAAAAGGCTTTGTTGAGGCATTAGCTTTAAAATCAAAAATAAAAGTAGAAGAGCCAAAAGACAAAAGCCCATTCTTTCAAGGAAAAGCCTATTTAGCACCTGCAAATTATCATTTATATATTGAACCAGGTAATACTTTCTCGTTATCAACAGAAGAACCAGTAAACCATTCACGCCCGTCAATTGATTTAACATTTGAATCGGCTGCTTATGTTTTAAAAGAAAAATTAATAGGAATAGTCCTTTCAGGTGCAAATAGAGATGGAGCTGCAGGACTAAAAGAAGTAAAGGACAATGGAGGATTTGCAATTGTTCAATCTATTGAAGAATCTCAAGTAAAAACAATGCCCGAAACAGCATTGCACCTATCAGGAACAACAAATGAATTTACAACAGATCAAATTATTGAATTTTTATTAAAACAAATATAATTATTAATAAATGGATAAAAATCCTTTATATAAAATAGTATCAGCAAGTGCATTTTTAGTTTTTTTTGCATTTACAATAATACTTTTCTCAAAATCGGACAGGTCGGATAGCTCATTATACATATATTATATTGGAATAATTGTAGTAGGATTTTTAATAACAGTTTTTAATTTTTGGCTAATATCCAAAAAAAACAACTTCATGAATTTCTTTACCGAAGAACAAACCGAAACGACTAAAGAAATAACAAAAAAAATAACAACTGAGTTTGATGAAATAAAACAAAGAGAAAGTCTTAAAAATGTTATATTTGAGCTACTTAAAGATGTTGAAAGTTATAATAGTATTGAGAAATTAACAGAAAGATTACTTCAGAATTTTGCAGAAACCTTTTCAATAGTTCAAGGAATTATATTTGTTAAAAAAGCAGAAGATGAACTGTTTCACCCAACATCAACCTATGCATACTACTCTGACTCTAAAATAAGACCTTTTAAAATAGGCGAAGGAATATCTGGACAAGTAGCAAAAAATAAAAAAATATTAAGTATCTCAAATATTCCCGAAGATTATATTACAGTTTTATCGGGTTTAGGAAGTAGCTCTCCAAACAAATTATTAATTCTTCCACTTATTGCAAACAATAGAACAATTGCAATAATAGAGCTAGCTGCTTTTACCAACTTTCCCGAAAATATTGAAGAAATTAGCTCCGAAATTTCAAAACCATTGGGAGAAATAATTGAAAGTATAACAATTTCTTAAAAAAAAAACAGTGTTTTAGTATACATACAAAAACAGCTGTGGTCTGGAATTATACCAAATTAATATCAAAATTGGTATAAGCAAAAAAACGGTGTAGTTTTTGCGTTCTTAATAATAAACCAAGTTGTACTTTTAAACAAGTAAGTTTATACAAAGGTAGAATATGGGTATAGTAAGTCGTCTTACAAAAGTTTTACCATATTTGCATATTTGTAAAATGCTGATTAATTAAATTTTGCACAAGTGCGTAAGCAACATTTCGACTAACGCTCAATGCAGGCATTAAATAGGTCTTAGACCTTATATAACCATTAAAATAATTTTATAAACAGATGGAAAAGATCAAAATTATAAGCATTATAATATTAGTTAGTTTTGTATTTATGCAAACTCAATTGTTAGCACAAACGCCTGAAACAAAACAAATTGAAAGTGCAATAAGAAGTGGAAATTCAACTGAGTTGGCAAAATATTTTAATAGCAATATTCAATTAAAAATAAATTCTAAAAATAATGTTTACAGTAAAATGCAAGCAAATAAAATAATTAATAATTTTTTTGTACAGCATAAACCAGTTAGTTATCAAATAAAATCAGAAAAACAAAGAGAAGATACAAAAGTAATACTCGGAAATATAAATACAGGAACCGTAACATTCAGAATTATATATCGAATTGTTCCATCACAAGGGAAAAGCCTAATTACCTATATGGAAATTGAAGCCATATAACACACGATAAATAAATATTATAATTAATTAATAATTGAACACAAATATTAAACAATCTGTTCAAAAACACTAAAAATATGCTTGATTACACAGACGAACTTATAAAATTAGCAATTGCCGAAGACATAGGAGACGGAGATCACACCTCTCTTTCATGCATTTCGCCTAACGAAAAAGGCAAAGTAAAACTTCTAATTAAAGAAGATGGAATTTTAGCAGGAGTAAATATCGCAAAAAAAGTTCTAACTAACATTGACCCCAAATTAAAAATAGAAACATTTATAAACGATGGTACACTAGTTAAAATTGGAGACATTGCCTTTACAATAACAGGAAGCGTTATTTCAATACTACAAGCCGAAAGAATATTGCTAAACTTTATGCAACGAATGAGCGGTATTGCGACACAAACAGCCGTATATGCAAATGTTATAAAAGATCTGAAAACAAAAGTTCTTGACACAAGGAAAACAACTCCAGGACTACGCTTAATAGAAAAAGAGGCAGTAAAAATAGGAGGAGGCGAAAACCACAGAATGGGATTATACGACATGGTAATGATTAAAGATAACCATGTAGATTTTGCAGGAGGAATAAGTCAAGCAATTGAAAAAGTAAATAGCTATTTAAAAGAAAAAAACAAAGACATTAGAATTGAAATTGAAGTAAGAAACTTTGAAGAACTTCAACAAGCAATGAATACAGGTAATATTCACCGTATTATGCTTGATAATTTCAGTGTTGAAGACACAAAAAAAGCAGTTGATATTATTAATGGGGAATATGAAACTGAATCGTCAGGAGGGATAACCCTAGATACACTAAGAGATTACGCCCTTTGCGGTGTTGATTACATCTCCGTTGGAGCTTTAACCCATCAAATTAAAAGCATGGATATGAGCCTTAAAGCTGTTTAAAATAATAATAAACTATTTTAATTTAGAAGAAAGAAAATCCTTACTATAAAATTCAGTCTCAAAAGTGGTTTTGTATATTACAAAGCCACTTTTTTTGTAGAAAGGCAATGCCACATCACTATCAAACTCGCAAGTATGTAGCCATAATTGTTTTGCGTTTATTTTTTTTACTTCATTAAAAGCAGCATTCATAAGCATTTTTCCATTTCCTTTACCATAAAATTCAGGTAACAGTCCAAAATATACAATTTCAACATTATTAATATCCGAAATATCAAGTTCAAAAAAGCCAGCAGGTTTAGAATTATAATTTAGAACGAAAATTAAATTATTCTCACTATTTATAATTTCAAGAAGCTTATTCTCTGTTAAAATATATCTTCCCGCCCAACCATAATTACCTCCAACAGCTTCGTAAATTTCTAAATAAGACCTTGCACTTATATTGTTTTTTCTTAAAATAGAAAAGCCTTCTTTCAATATACACGCATTTTCTAAAAATGGGAAATCTTTTTTTAGGAAAAATGTTTTGACACTAACTTCTTTAAAATCAGCCATTAGAATGAAGGGGATAGATTAGTAAAAATACAAATATAACAAATACAAATAGAAAAAAGTCGCAAGTAATTAAACTTGCGACTTTAGTTGTGGCGAGAGCGAGAATTGAACTCGCGACCTCCGGGTTATGAATCCGACGCTCTAACCATCTGAGCTACCTTGCCATGTTAAGCGGTCGCAAAGATATAAATATTATTTAAAATATAAATAATATTTTATTTTTTTTTATATTATATTTTATTAAATTGCAGAAATTAGAAGATATTATATAAAAACATTTATGTAAGTAATTTGTACATAAAGAAATGATTATTGACGTTTTGTATCTTCTAAACAAAAATAACTTATATTATATGAATAATAAAGAAAAATTTGAACTGGAATATACTGTTAATGCTTCGGCAACACTCTTATATTATAGAATAAGTAATCCTGCAGGATTAGAAGAATGGTTTGCTGATAGAGTAACTGTAAATAATAAAAAATTTAAGTTTATTTGGAGCGAGTCAGAGCAAATTGCAGAACTTTTAGAAAAGAAAAGTAATTTATATGCTAAATTTAGGTGGATCGACTCCGAAGAAGATACTTATTTTGAAATGCGAATAATAAAGCAAGAACTTTCAGGAGACGTAGGACTTCTTATAACCGATTTTGCATCTGTCGACGAAAAATCCGACACTGAAGACATGTGGGACGAACAAATTCAAGAATTAAGACAAACTTTAGGTGTATAGTCAATAGATTATTACCTCATTTAATACTAATGCCATAATAAATAAAACAATGTTATGATAATAGTTACAACTGAAACAATAGCTGGAAAAACAATATTAGAAAGTTTGGGAATTGTAAGGGGAAGTACAGTCAGAGCTAGGCATATTGGTAAAGATATTTTTGCAGGACTTAAAAATATTGTAGGAGGCGAAATAAGCGAATATACAAAATTATTAGCAGACTCCAGAGAAGAAGCAATGCAAAGAATGATAAAAGATGCAGGTAAACTTGGAGCCGATGCAATTGTAAATGTACGATTTACAACATCTGCAGTTACACAAGGAGCTGCAGAAATTTTAGTTTTTGGAACAGCAGTTAAATTTTAATAAAACTAATGTACATAGTTATATTCATATACGGAGTCGCTGTTTTTATTATTGTAGCAATAATAATATTTTTAATATTTAAAAGAATTCGTGATAAAAAAAACGAAACCTTTGAAAAAAGAAAATACTAAATTTTTTATTGGGTTTTTTTCACTAAAATAATTAAAATATTTACTTTTACACGAAATTAAAATTCGGAAAGTGAAAAAGATTCATAAACTCGTATTAACATCATACATAGGACCGCTTGTCCTAACTTTCATTGTATCACTTTTCATTTTATTAATGCAATTTATTTGGAAATGGGTCGAAGACTTTGTAGGTAAAGGTCTTGATTGGACTATAATCATGAACATTATGTTCTACGCTTCGGCAGGGCTAGTTCCAATGGCTCTTCCTTTGGCAGTATTGCTCGCGTCTGTTATGACATTTGGTAACTTTGGCGAACATTATGAACTAACAGCTATGAAATCTGCTGGAATTTCATTACCCACAATAATGCGTCCACTAATCTTGCTAACAATTCTAATTAGTATTGGTGCGTTTTATTTCTCAAATAATGTTTTACCATACACAAACCTAAAAATAGCCCGCCTTCTTTTTGATGTTTCTCGTAAACGACCCGAATTAAATATAAAAACAGGAGTATTTAACAATGACATTGGAGGCTATAGTATAAAAATTGATGGTAAAGACCAAGAAACAGGCATGATGTATGATTTTATGATATACAACCATTCCGTTAGTATGGGAAATAAAGAAGTAATTCTTGCCGACTCAGGTGAAATTGGTGTAACAAATGATCGTAAAAACATGGTTATAAAATTATATAATGGGCGGAATTACTCCGAAATGAAAGAAAGAAATAAAATTGCAAAAGAATACCCCATTAGAAAAGATAAATTTAAAGAACAAACAATAATTTTTGAACTTACCGATTTTGATTTTAAAGAAAGTAACGAAGGACTTTTTAAATCAAATTACCAAATGATGAATTTGACGCAACTTTCTCATGCAATTGATACACTTAAAAAAGTTTATACAAAACGAACAGGCTTATTTCATAAGAGGCTTATAAGATGGACTTATACTAAATACGAACATAGAGTAAATATAAAAACGGACTCATTAGCATATAAAAAAGACTCATTAAAAAAATATGTAACAACAGATAAGTTAAATATTAATTTTAATACGGATAGCTTTTTTTTAGCAATGAATAAAAAAGATCAAAAGTATGCACTAAATTCAGCCATTGAATCTGCTTTAAAAGCCCAAAATAATATAAGAACAACAGGGAAAGCACTAAGCGATAGGCAACGTTGGTTAAAAAAGCATGACTTGGCGTGGTATCGGAAATTCTCGCTATCTTTTGCATGTATTATTTTCTTTTTTATAGGAGCTCCGCTAGGTGCAATCATAAAAAAAGGAGGTTTTGGTTTGCCAATTGTTATATCAACATTATTATTTATTTTTTATTACGTAATTTCAATATTAGGCGACAAGTTTGTACGAGAAGGAGTATTACCTGTGCTTATGGGAGCATGGCTTTCCTCAGCAATACTATTGCCGCTCGGTATATTTATAACATATAAAGCAACACGAGATTCTCAGCTAATAAGTAGAGAAAAATTAACATTATTAATAAATAAATTCACCAAGTTATTTAAACTACTATTTAATTAAAATTGAAAATTTTACAACTATATAATAAAGTCCCTTACCCATCAAAAGATGGAGGATCTATTGCTGTAATGAATATAAGCAAAGGTTTTTCTCAAAACAACAATCAAGTAACAATACTCTGTTTTAATACAAAAAAACATTTTGTAGATGTTGAAAAAATAAAATTACCATATAAAAATATTAAAATTGAAACAGTACTTATAAATACTGAAATAACAATTAAAAAAGCCCTTGAAAATCTACTTTTTTCAAAACTACCATATAATGCCGAGCGTTTTATATCTCAGGATTTTGAAAATAAACTTTACAAAATATTAAAAGAAGAAACCTTTGATATTATTCAAGTTGAAGGACTTTATATGATGCCTTATGTGAAAAATATTAGAAAAATATCAAAAGCCAAAATAGCATATAGAGCCCATAATATTGAGCATGAAATATGGGAAAATGGGCTTAAAAATGAAACAAATATTCTAAAAAAAGCCTACCTTAAAATAATTTTTAAACGATTAAAGAAATTTGAAATATACTACCTAAATAAATACGATTATTTAATTCCAATTACTGACAGAGATGGGAAAAACTTT
>JAOZLS010000378.1 GCA_029934705.1 Bacteroidales bacterium
CATCAAAAATATTTTTAAATCCATCTGCCACATATAAACCACCTCGCATTAAAACTATTATTAAAAATCTTTCTTTTGAATCTAAATCATAGCCAGTTCGCTTACCTTGAACATGATTTATTTCAATTTCTTTTATTTTGAATTCTTCTAATAATTTATAGCTTAATAATTCACCTAATTTTTTATGTATCTCGACAAGTTCAACCGTTGATAAAGTAGATATTCTTGATTTTGTATTTAATATTTTAAATATATTTTCATTTTCATAATTATGTATTTTCAATTTAATTCCTCTCTTATTTTATTAAAATTTGTTTCTTCTAAATAGTCTGTATTTAAAGAATTGATGGATAAATGTTTAATGTGATTATGTTTACATAATTCACTAATAACATCATCTCTAATTTTATTTCTTATTACAAAATATCCTTTATTTGAATTAATCAGCATATCCTTATCCAATAGACTATCTCCAAATGAAACTACATATTTATTATTACTTTGTAAATATGTAGCAATTAAACCTTTCAAGTTATTATCAATAATATAATCATCAATATTTAAATTATTTCCACCAAAAACTTTTATATTTTCTAAGTTGTATTTTTTTAATACTTCTTGCCATAAAAGTTTAAAACCAGCAGTTACAATACAAATATTATATTTTTTATTATACATTTGCATTAAGCCTAAAAACTCATCTTCAATCTCAATTTTTGAAGCAATATGTTTCATAGCATTAACAAAACTACTATTATCAATCTTAGAATGTATTTTTGATAATTTTAAAAAACTACTAAAGCAATAACCATCATCTTTGAAGCAGGATTTAATATTTTTAATATCTATATTTAAAGTTTTATACATATGGTCCTTGCCTGTATCAAAATTAATAATTGTATTATCTGCATCAAATAGTATATATTTATTTACATTATTATTTTTTGTATATTTCTTTAAATCATTTAAAAGGTTTTCTTTATTTATTATTTCTTGAATATAGTCTATATTAGTATTTAAATTATTGGTATTTAAAGTATAAAAATCAATATTATTATTTTTACAAATTTTTTGAAGTTCTAGTTTTTCAAATTCTTTCCATTTTTTTATCTGTTCAATAGTGAAATTTCTTTTTTTTGATTTATCATTTACTTGTTGTTTTTTAATTATTTCATCTTGAATATCAAGATAAAATATATGAGTAAAAAATTCTAAGTCTGCTTTTGTAATTGCAATTTCAAAATTATCATGTTCTTTTATAAAACTATAATGTCCATCTATTATGTTATGTCTATCAATAACTGATTCTTTTTTAATAATTGATATAACTTCTTCTCTAATCTTATATTTTTGAATATCATTTAGAAATTTAAACTTTGATATATCATCATTTAAAATATTTTCCATGATTTTAGAACCTTCAAAATATTTTAGTTTTGATGATTGTTTATTTAGTTGTGTAATTAAAGTAGATTTTCCACTTCCGCTTATTCCATATATACCTATATTATAATTAATAATCATTTAGTTTATTTTCAAGAAAAGCTACTGCTTTAGGAACCATCCTAATGATTCTATTGTCTGGTTGCTGTCCTGCTTCAATTTTTTCAATTTTCATCATAGGAGTGCAATTTTTGCATGCTTCAATAAATTCATTTTTATTTAAGTAATCTTCTATGTTGCAAATTGATGTGATACTGCTTAGCAATAATCCATCATTATCTAAACTCATTTTTGCAATTCTAGAGCAAATAAATAATCTATTTCTTTCTAAAGTAGTACAATGTTTTTTATACCAACAATTATTGAATAATATCTGTGCTTCATCATCTGATATGACTTTATCATCAATCCATTTATCCCATTGTTTATCCATTCTAAATATTAAAATTAGATTAGGATAATATTTTTTTATGAGTTTTTTCCATAATAAAATTAGCTTATTGTCATTAAAGTAAACACTGATTGTTAATTTATCAATATTGTCAAAAACTTCAGATTTAATATTTTGCGGTGTTAATCCATGTGTTACTATTTCAATAGAATTAATATTTGACAATTTCTGAAATTTTCTTATAGCAGTTAAAAGTAATTCACTATTAAAACTAGGTTCGCCTCCTAAAATAATTAGTGTGTTTATTTGTATTTTTAGATTTTTTAAATATTGTAACCCGTCATAAAGTTCTTGTATCGTATCTTTACTATTTGATGGATATGGTTGATTAGGAATATTAAATCCACAATTAAAACAGCTCAGTTGACATTGTGAAGTTATTGAAACTTCTAATTCAGATATACAACTTCCATTTACTTTTTTTTCCATTAGTATATTCCTTTCCCTAAATCATCACAGATTAAGAATTCTTTTAAATCTTGTTTCAATTGTATATCTAAACTATTCCAAATTTCTAATGTTTCTTCATGCTCAACAATGCTATTCTTATATTTAGCTTTTTCCATTTTTCTAATCAAATAATGATATCTTACTAGTAATTTTGTATATTGACTAATAAATTGTAATTTTTTAATAATTTGATAACTTTTTTCTTCATGATTAGTAAAAGAATATTCATTATTTATTATATCTTCAGGTTTTTGATATGCTACCACTGGTTTTCCAATGTCATGAAGTAGAGCAGTAGTTAGCATTTTATAGTTTTTTCTTTTTAAGCAATAATAAAAAACTTTTAGAGTATGTACAAAGACACTATGTTGGTGATGTTTATTTTGTTTTAAAAAGAATGTAATAAAAAAGAACTTTAAATTCATCTTTTTTTTCTTTCTAAAAGTGTTATTATTTCTAAATTATTTATTTCTTCTGCCCAGTCTTTGGCAGTTTTGCCAGTTCTATCACATATATCAACATCTATATTTTGATAAGATAAGAGATATTTTACAATTTCAATTCTGTTGCGAATCACTGCCTTAATTATAGCAGTAAAGCCATTGTTGTCTGCTTGATTAATACTAATATTAAATGATTTATTTTCTAGTAAGTATTTAATAATGTTTATTCTATTATCATAAGATGCTATTAATAACGCACTATTACCTTTATTTTTTCCATGTGAAGTTAATTTTAAATTAACTCCTTTATTAATGAGTATTTTCAATGTATCAAGTTGATTTCGTTGAACAGCATGTATATATGGTGGCATTGGGAATTTGCCACTATCATATTTATTGTAATCTACATCATTTAAATTTATCCAAAATTTTAACTCTTCCTTTTTTCTATTTCTAATAAAATAAATAAGAGGTGTCAAATTGTCTTTTGTGATAAAATTATAATTTAGTTTTTTACCTATTTTAAATTGTTCTGCTTTTTTAAATTCTTTCTTTTTTACTAAATTGAAAAATTCCAAATCATTAGAAGTTGGTTTATCTTCATTTGATAAAATGAAGTTATTAAACTCTTGTAAATTTATAGATTCTATATTATTCTCTTTTGCTCTTATATGAATAGCTTCATCTTCACTAACTAAAATTATTTGTTGTTTATTTAATAAAATTTCTTTAATGATTTTTTCATCATTTTTTAAATTCTTTTCATTTTCAACTTTAGGTAAAAACTTTAGATAATTATTTTTAATATGTTTTATTGATAATTGGGCATTTTCCTGATGTTCTTTAAATCTCTTTCTGTAGTCCAATTCATTAAATACTGTATTTGAAATTATTATTTGCTTTGAATAATCGCGAAGGATTGAAGGAACTTGTAATAAAATATTTGTGTCAAATGTAAATGTCATAATTTTCCTTGTGTATTTGCTATGTAAGCTTAACAACTTACCATACATCATTTATGTTGTTTTGTCATCTTGTGCCTACACTCTCTGTGAGAAATACAGCAAATAATACAACAAAATCTATTATATCAAATCACCCTTAAACAAACCCAAACTTACTTTTTGCACTTGCCCAACACTAGGTTTTTTCTGTTTTTCTCCACACTCTTTTTGCCTATGCCCTTGACTTTGGCTAGTTCATCTATACTCTTGAAGCATTTTGCTTTGGTTCTATACGACACTATATTGGCTGCCTTTTTGACCCCTACACCCTTAAGCGACGCAAAATCCTTTTGTGTAGCTGTAT
>JAOZLS010000379.1 GCA_029934705.1 Bacteroidales bacterium
TTGGATAAAATTCTTTACCATTTTGTACTATTTTTTGATGTTGTGGTCGCCAGTCTAAATCGGTTACTGGACGAGAACAGCAAGTTGCAGCACCTAAAATTTCAGCAGTTTCTTCAATCATCCCCCAATTTTCAGGTCCTTTAAGACCTCGTCCACCAGAAACCAAAATATCAGCATCAGTTACTGAAAGTGTTCCTGTATTTTTTACTACTTCAATAGACTTTGCTCCAAATAAATCTCCAGACAAATCTGCTGCAAATTCCTCAATTACTCCAGCAACTGGAGCTTCTTCGACTCTAAATGAATTTTGATTTAAAGAAATAACCTTAATATCTGAATTTATCACCATATCAGCAAAAGCTTTTCCTGAGTATGCTCGTTTCTTTACTGTAAAAGGTGATAATGAAGAAGGTAACTCTGTAACAGCTGGTATCATTCCTGCATCCATTCTAACAGCTAATCTAGAAGAGATAGCTCGTCCTGAAGGATTATTTCCAAAAAGAATAACATCTGCATTATTTGCTTTTGCAGCTTGCTCAATAACTACAGTATAAGCTTGAGCCGAAAAATCGTTAAGTTCTGCATTTTTTACTATTAAAACTTTTGCAGCTCCATATTTATATAATTCTTTTAAATTATCTTCTGATACATCGCCTACTGTTAGGGCAATTACATCTGAAGAAGCTTGTTTTGCAATTTCATTTGCATAAGTTACAAGCTCATAAGTAGCTTTTTTAAATTTCCCGTTAAAATTTTCGGTATATATTAATATTGACATAATTTTATATATTTTATAAGTTAAAAACTAAAAGATTATTGAAAAAACTAAATTATTTTTGCTTCTTCATGCAATAATCTCACTAACTCCTCAACATTATCAGGCGAAACCATTTTACAAGCAGGTTTTGCTGCTGGCAAATAATGTTTACTAACTTCAGTTTTAAGATTTTGTTCTACAGGAGTTATTACTTCTAATTTTTTTCTTCTTGCAGCCATAATGCCACGCATACCAGGTATTCTAGGCTCTTTTGCAAAATCTTTACCAGCACTAGTTACAAATGGAAATACAGATTCGACCACTTCTTTTCCTCCATCAATTTCTCTTTCGAATCCAGCTTTTCCTTCTAACAAGTCAAATTTTGTAGCACCTGTTACAGATGGAATATTTAAAAATTCAGCTATCATTCCATCAACTTGACCTCCATTATAATCAATTGATTCTTTCCCCGTTACAATAAAATCATATTCACCATTCTTGAAAACTTCTGCTATTTGCTTTGCTACAAAAAAAGCATCGGTAGGGTCTATATCAATTCTAACTGCTTCATCTGCTCCCATTGCAAGAGCTTTTCGTAAAGTTGCTTCTGTTTCTTTAAGTCCAACATTAATAGCTGTTATGTGCAAGTCAGTACCAGCATCCTTAATATCAAGTAATCGAGTTAAACCTAATTCTTCATACGGACCAATGATATATTGAATATCAGTAGTGTCAAATTTAGTATCATTATCGGTAAATCTGATTTTTGATGTAGTATCAGGTACATGTCCTATGCAAATGAGTGCTTTCATATTCAAATATTTTTATTAGTAAATTTATTATGCAAACATAGTAAATTTTAGCTTAAATTAAAATTTTTTTAAGTGATTTTTTTTGAAAAAACAGAAAATATAAAGTAAAAAGACAGAATAAAAAAAGCTACCTAATTTAAGTATTTTAAAATAAAAAAATATATAGTTTCTAAACTAACTCTACTTTACTAAATTTAACTGCACTAATGACTGACAAGTTAAACTGTTTGAATGATAATTTTTAAAGTATTTAGATATTAGTAGTTATTGAGTAGAAAAACTGTTAATTATTTAAATTTATGCAATTAGCATTTCTAAATATTAATATCTAAATACTAAATACTTTTATTAAATCAAGGCTATCAAACCACAACATCTTCGCTATCACACACTTAGTATAATCAAACAGAACTAAATAATAAATAATCCTTGTAATTGGGTGTAAATAAAATAATTATGCTAATTTTGCGAGATCGATTATTTCGGGTAAAACGAATTCTTCTATTCTAAGGCAGTAATTTATTCTTTTTTTCCGAGATAAAAATTTTAACTCATAAAAAAAATAAATGACTAGTTTTGAAGAATCTGGACTTTCACCAGAATTAATGAAAGCAATTACCGAAAAAGGTTTTAAAGTTCCTACCCCTATTCAAGCAAAAACAATTCCACAAATTTTAAATTCTGACGGAGACTTAATTGCTCTTGCACAAACAGGAACAGGAAAAACTGCTGCATTTGGTTTACCTATCATCCAAAAAATTGATAGTAACTCTAAAAAGACTCAAGCAATAATTCTGTTACCAACAAGAGAATTATGTATTCAAGTAGCAAAAGATTTAGAAGATTTCTCTAAATACTCAGACAAGCTATATGTTGTTCCCGTTTATGGTGGCTCAAGCATTGACACTCAAATAAGAGCTTTAAAAAGAGGAGCTCAAATTGTAGTTGGCACACCAGGACGAACATTAGACCTTATAAAAAGAAAAAAATTAATTTTAACTGATGTAACAAACGTTGTTTTAGACGAAGCTGACGAAATGTTATCAATGGGATTTAAAGATGACCTTGACGACATTTTGGGTGCGGTAAAAACAAGGAAGCAAACTTTGCTTTTCTCTGCTACCATGCCTAAAGAGATTTCTAAAATAGCACGAAAATACATGAATGACCCCGAAGAAATAACTGTTGGGGCAAAAAATACTGGTGCCGAAAATGTTGACCACGTATTTTACATGGTTAATGCCAGAGACCGATATTTAGTACTAAAACGAATTGCGGATATAAACCCACACATTTATGGTATAGTATTTTGTAGAACTAGACGCGAAACAAAAGAAGTAGCCGACAAACTAATGGAGGACGGATATAATGCAGACGCATTACACGGAGATTTATCTCAAGCTCAACGAGATAGTGTAATGAACCGTTTTAGAGAAAAGAACTTACAACTATTAGTTGCTACTGATATTGCTGCACGTGGTTTAGATGTAAACGACTTAACACACATTATTAATTATAATTTACCAGATGAACTTGAAGCTTACATACACAGAAGTGGAAGAACTGGTAGAGCAGGAAAGAAAGGTATTTCAATTACAATTATTCATAGTCGTGAGCAACGAAAAATTAAGCTTCTTGAAGATAAAGTAAAAAAGAAATTTAATAGACTACCTGTTCCTGACGGTAAAGAAATTTGTGAAAAACAACTTTTCAATTTAATAGATAAAATTGAGAATACAAAAGTTGACGATGAACAAATTGAGCCATACATGGATGTTATTTATAAAAAATTATCGTGGCTTACTCGCGAAGATTTAATAAAGCACTTTGTGTCTGCAGAATTTAATAGATTTTTAGAATATTATAAAAATGCTAAAGACTTAAATATTCTAGTAAAAAGCAGAGACGACAGAGATGACAGAGGCGGCAGAGGTGGCAGAGGAGGCAGAGACAAAAGAGGAAGAGACGACAATAGAGGACGTGGTGATAAGAGCTTCAGAAGAGACAAGAAAAAGTCACGTACTCCAGATGAAAACTTCTCAAGATTCTTTTTGAATATTGGTAAAAAAGATGGCATTCAACCTGTTAATATTATTGGACTAATAAATGATAACCTCAGAGACTCTAGTGCTGAAATAGGTAAAATTGACATTTTAGACAGCTTTTCATTTTTTGAAGTTGATAAAAATTATGAAGATAAGATATTAAAAAGCATGAAAGGTGCTGACTATGAAGGCAGAAAGGTAAATGTTGAATTATCAGAACCTTCTGCTAAAAGGAAGAAAAGTTTCACGAAAGATAAAGGTAAAAGAACTAATTTTAGAAAACGAAATTAATTATCTTTAAAAACAATAATAATTAAAGCACTATTCTAAAATATTCAGAATAGTGCTTTTTTTTATCTTAAATGTCATAAACCTCTATAAATATGACATATACAACAAACTAAAAAATGAATAACAAGTAATAAATACTGTAAAAAATAAACATGTCGTATTATTTTATCAAAAG
>JAOZLS010000075.1 GCA_029934705.1 Bacteroidales bacterium
TATTTACAAAATTATTCCATAATAATGTGTGGAATATAAAAAAAGAAGTCTTGTGGAATCTTTGGATTTTATTTGCTATTTCAAGTAGTGATTTTTTGTTTTACTCTAAATTATTTAATGTTTTAGATATGAATTTGTCAGACATAGGTAAAATACTTTTACTTGGTTTTTTACCTGTTGCAGTTCTTATAACAATAAATCAAGATAGATTGCTTCGTTCTCACTTAAAATCTGCAAAGGAATTAAATAAGAAATTAAATGAAAATAAGAAAGAAAAATTTATAAGTTTTAAATCAGATTATAAGAAAGATAATTTTACAATTTCACCTAATTCATTAATTGTAATAAAATCAGCAGATAATTATATCGAAATTTATTATACGAGTAATAATATTGTAAAAAAGAAATTAATTAGGAGTTCCTTAAAAAGAGCAGATGAAAATATTAATGAATTTTATTTTATTTTAAGATGTCATAGAACTTTTATTGTAAATGTAAATTATATAAAAGAAATATCAGGTAATTCACAAGGTTATAAAATTAGTTTTGACGGTATTGATTTTCCTGTTTTAGTATCTCAAAAATACATGGAAAGTTTTAAAGATAGAATTTAGAATACAGTATTCACCCCTAAAATATACTTATTCACCCCTAATATGAATGTTTGTCCCTAATCTAAGAATGTTAAACCTCTTTTTTTTATTTTAAATTAATACACAATAGATTTGTTGTTGTAATTAATCATTAACTTAAGAAATAAAAAAACAATGAATATTGTAGATTTAACAAATAGACCTTTAAATATAGGAGGGCTTAAAGTAAAAATTCCAATAATACAAGGAGGAATGGGTGTTGCAATTTCCCTTTCTGGTTTAGCTTCCGCTGTTGCAAATCAAGGTGGTATTGGCGTAATATCTGCCGTAGGTATTGGTATGACAGAACCGGATTATATTAAAAATTTCAGAAATGCAAATAAACGTGCATTAGAAAAAGAGATACGTAAAGCAAAAAAGTTATCTCCTGATGGTGTAATTGGAGTAAACCTTATGGTAGCGGTATCTGATTTTAACGACTTACTGAAAGTTGCAATAGATGAAAAAATAGATGTAGTTTTCATTAGTGCAGGATTACCTTTAAAAAATCCTATAAATCTTCCTGTTGAAGTATTAGAAAACTCAGGAGTTAAAATAATTCCAAAAGTTTCTTCGGCAAGAGCAGCAAATCTTATTTTTAAATATTGGAGTAATAATTATAATAGAGTTCCTGATGGTATTGTTATAGAAGGCCCCATGGCAGGAGGTCATCAAGGATTTAGAAAAAAGGATTTAATTAACCCTCAAATTAAATTATCTGATTTAATAGAAGAAACAGTTAAAATTATAAAACCTTTTGAAGAAAAATTTAATAAAGAAATCCCTGTTATTGCGGCAGGTGGTATATACACTGGAGAAGATATTTATAACATAATGCAGTCAGGTGCAAAAGCTGTGAAAATGGGAACTCGCTTTGTTCCTACCTTTGAATGCGATGCAAATGAAGAATTTAAGAAATCATATATTTCGGCAAAAAAAGAAGATATTGCGATTATTGATAGTCCTGTTGGTTTACCAGCTCGTGTTATAAAAAATAATTTTGTGAATGATATTTTAGGTGGAATACAAAAACCCATTAAATGTCCTTGGAAATGTTTAAAAACGTGTAACTACAAAGAAGTATCGTTTTGTATTGCACAAGCTTTATTTAATGCAGCACAAGGGAAAATGGAAGATGGTTTTGCATTTGCAGGAACTAATGCCTATTTAACAAAAGAACTTATTTCGGTAGAAGATGTGTTTAATCAGTTAAAAAAAGAGTATTTGCAACAATATTATAAATAAAAATAATTTTAGTAACGGATTGATTGAAAAAAAGTGCATAACATTTTGTTTTTGGTGTTTCCAGGGTGCTTCGCACAACGAAAAGCACCAAAAACAAAATGCCACCAATAAGTTACCCGTTAGAAACAATCCAATAAAAAACTATTCAAACTAATTGAAATCAGTTTTGGTAGAATACTGAATTTATCAATAATATAAGTTGAAAGCTACAATATTTCTAAATTATCCAATTTTTCAATCAGTTCACAAATCATTTGCACATCTCTAACAATAGCATTACCAGATACTGTTGCTCCGGAAATAGCATCAATTTCATTTCCGTAAGATACTTCGCAGCCTTTTTGCCCGATAAATTGTTTCAACCAACTTTTACTGCAAATTTCGTAACCATAGTCAGATTGATAATCTAAAACTTTAACTTTTAGAATTGAATAATTCGTGTCAAAAATAATAAGATAATAAAAATGGTCATATCGTCCTGCATAAAAAGGGTCAGGTTTACTACAACCGCCAATCTTACAGGCGTTAACCCTGTTAATAGACATAAAACCAATTATACTGTCATTTAATTTTAAATTAAATAAAGAATTATTATCACTAAACATCAGACTGTCAGGTATGTCAAGCTGCCTTTTTGCAATATTATTCTTACCAAATAATTTTGTTATCTCTTTGTTTATCTGTTTTTCATACTCTTTCGGATAGTGAGTTTGTGATACAAAAGACAATATAAACGGAAAAAGTATATATATAAAATATTTCATAATTATTATGTTAAAACATTATTCCAATTCCTAAATTTAATTGATTATTCCAATCATCTTCTGCCTTAGATTTTTTGTATTGATAATCCGCTTTTAATACCGCTCCTTTTGCAAGCTTCCAACCAAAACCGAAAATAATTTCTTCTGTGTGATAATTTTTATCTGCTGTAATAAAATCATTTGTTTTAAAATGTGTATTATAATTTTCATATCTTACAAATGGAATAAGCTCTGTTTTTATTTTTGTTAATTCGAAAATGTTATAAGCAGATTCTAAATAATAACCTGACAATGCAGACCCTAAATCTGAACCGGCAAACTTGTTATATTGGCTTGCATTATTGATTGATGTATAATTATACTGTGCTTTTAATTGAAAACCTTTTTTATTATATCTCAAATCTGCACCAAACATTGAAATTCCGACAACTGAACTGTCAGCCTGCAAAACTAAGTCATTATCAGACTTGTCAAGTCCATTAAATAATGAAGACTGCGATTTGCCGAAATAACCTGAAAATCCAATTTTCAAAGCCCGAATACCATAAAAATCAATTCTACTTGCAAAATTTGGTGAATTGATTATTGATTCTGCACCTTTCTGTCTGCCACTGCGTAATCCTTTTGCACCACTGAAATTTGCATCATCATTGTATCCATTTAAGCCATTAACTACATACAACTGGTATTTTAAAGAAATTTCATTAAATCGACCAGTAAAGCCCATGCCTATTTCTCGCCAAGTAGTTGGTATAACTTTATTATCCAAACTTGGTCGTTCTACTCCGTTAAATGTCGGCGGTTCATGATATTCGTTGATAATCCCCATAGGAATTAACATCAATCCGCCTCTAAAATTCAAATAATTTGTTATTTTATAATTCAAAAAAGCCTGTTCAACATAAACCTCTTTAACATGTTCAAACTCAATTTCTGTAATAAAATTAGTCCTTGAATTAAATTTATAACCAAACAACATAACTAAACGATGAACATCTAATACGCCATTGTTAATCATATTGTTATTTATTGGCTGATTGTAATCTATTTGAGCATAACCTCCAATCGTTAAACTGCCATTGCGGTTCATTAGTTCTTCGGCTAAATTTTGTTGCTCGTTTAATAAACTGTCTTGTTGTGAAAATCCGGTTACAGATAATGCTACGAATAATATAAGAATTAAATTTTTCATTACTTTTTTTTTAAAAGAATTAATATATAAATATCTTTGCAAAGAAATATTTATTTTGATTATCATACAATACCTAAATGTTGGTATTTATAAACAGCTTTAATAAAAATGAGTTTAATAATTATTATAATAACAGCTATTGGCTTGTCTCTTGACAGTTTTATTATTTCAATTTCATACGGCACAGTTGTAAGAACAAATAAAGTAAGGACTGCATTAAAACTTTCTTTGGTATTTGGTATTTTTCACATTATAATGCCTGTTGCCGGTTATTATGTTGGTGTAGGAATTAAAGATTATATTTCAGCATTTGATCATTGGGTTGCTTTTTTGATACTGTCTTTTATAGGTTTAAAAATGATAATTGATGATATTAAAACAAAAAAACAAGAGCATGATAAAAAGTTTTCCACAAAAACAGTGATGGTTTTATATCTTGCATTGGCTACAAGTATTGATGCCCTTGCAATCGGAATTAGTTTTTCTTTGATAGATATATCTATTATTTATTTTGCTGTAATTGTGGGGTTTACAGTTTTTTGTTTTACAATGATAGGCACTATGTTTGGGGCTTTTTTATCTAAAAAACTAAATATAAAGATGCAAATAATTGGTGGAATTGTTCTGATTTTAATAGGAATAAAAATTTTGACAGACCATATATAAAATAAATAACAGTTTTTAATCGAGTAGATGGCTGACTACCAGACGGTAGCCAGTACACCTCTCACACCTGTATGGCTCTCGCAATAATATACCGTCTGGTATAAGGCGGTTCACTAAAACTGGTGATACTAAACGATAATAATCAGAAAAACTACGGTAACCTATTCTGCGTAAGCGGTCTATAGCTACCGTAGTTCGCATCATGGGACTTTGAGCTACTGCCCAACCGCCATGCGTGAACGTGACCAAGAATAAGCCCTGCCTTGCTCCACTCCCATTTGAATATAAGCTCATTTTCGGCGATTTGGTTTCTTCCAATGATGCCAAATACAATATCGCAATCGGGAGCGAACCCAAGAGTCCAAAGTCTTCAACTTCTCTTGCATATACAAGGCATCTCTGAAATAATTTACCCAACCTTCCATTAAATAATTCAAACGTACTATTTTAACTCTTGTGAGTGCAGGTGTAATAAGTAACTTCGAATCATCTAATTTTGGCAATTAAAAATAACCAGATTTTTGCAAAAGTAAGTCGCCAATTTGGTAAAATAGTTCAAATTTGTAATAAAATATTATTATAAAAACGGAGCTATGTTAAATGTTAAAAAAATAAATATGTGGTATCAAGTACATACTCTGAGTTTGCAAGGATTAAACAAGAGTCAAATAAAAATAGAAACAAGCTTGGACAGAGCAACGATACGAAAGTATCTAAGTATGTCAGAAGATGAGTTTCATAATTGGATAAGCAATCCACGAAAATTACCTCGTGAATTATCGGAATATGTAGAATTTGTTAAACATGAACTTGAAAATTATCCTGATTTATCAGCGGCTCAAACAGAAGATAGATTAAAAGAAATCCATACGAATTTGCCTAGTTTTCAAAGTAAAACGGTCTATAATTTAGTGCAGATGGTTAGAGAACTTTATTCAATTATCAGTTCGGACGAGGTTGTCAAAATAAAACAAAAGAAAAAATTCGGCAGTCGGCTTTGCCGCCGTCGTTCTATTTTTACAAGCTATTGCCTGTAACTGATGTAACATCAATAAATAATTCAATTTATTAATAATATTTTGATATATTTACGAAAAAAAATGTCAACAGGATACAAAATATTGGAAGCTGAAGGTTTATACTACTAAAATTGATTTCTTGTGGAAGACAGTGAGCTGATACATAGAGCGACTCAGGCACAGCCTGAGCCGAACAAGGGAACAAGTTATGCTTGAAATTTTAAGATTGTAAAACAAAAAAATATTTTGAATTTATTTCGGCAACTTTGAAATTCATTTGGTATAATAACAATTCAAAAATAAAAATCCGTAAATTAATTTAATAATTTACGGATTAATATTTTACATTTTTGTCTTGATTTCTAAACCAGTAACTCTGAATTTATTGAATTAATAAGTTGTTCTTTTCTAATTAACTTTTTACTTTAGAAAACTGAATATATATAAACATCGGACAAATATTAATATTTATCTAGTTTATTTCAAGAAGATACGCTTGTCCTGTAGATGAATGTGTCAAGAACAGAAAATTACCTTTACTACCTTGAAAAATATTCATTAAATCAATTCCTTTATTCCAGGCCGTGGTGTTCCACATAAATTTTGGTGCCTGTCCTGCATCATCACCTCTAAAAGCAAAAGCTTGCCCTATTGAAGGATTTGTTAAATACATACAAGAAGCTACGCCTGGTACAAAGGATGCTTCTACATTAGTAATTCCTTGTACCCATGTATTTGTGCTCCATGTGATATTATCAAGATTACCTGCACTGTTAGCTTTAATAATCCAAGCTTTACCATTTGGTTTTGTAAGAACTAGATGCTCATCGTATGATGACATTCCTGTCATACCTTTTTCCCATGTATTGGTAGCCCACAAAGCTTTACCTATCTTACCATCATTTAGTATTTCAAAATTCCAAGCCCATCCTAAGCTTGGTCTCATTATTACCAAAGTAATTTTGCCACCAACTTTCAAGATAGCTGATTCTGAAATTCCTTTTTCCCAAACTTCTGTTCTCCAAACCTCGGCACCTATTGTTCCATTATTATTTAACACATAAATATTAGCTTGTCCGTAATTAGCATAAGAGATAAATAAAAAGTTTTTTGCCCCTTTCTTAAAAGTTGATATTGACCAGGTTCCTGTTTTAAGGCCTGTTTTCACAGATACTCTTTTCATAGAAACTTTATTTGAATTATCATTCCCTTTCCCTTGAGCTATAGCTTTTTGATACTTATGTATCTGAATCGTTCCTTTTAGAGATTTTGCTACAATAAGGTATTGTCCACTTGAACATGTGTATGAATCAAGATTTGTTGTTCCTGGCTCCCATGCTGGTTGAGTCCAAAGAATACTACCAGGCGTTTGAGAAAACCCAAACATCGACATGCTTATAAAAACAACGACTAATGTTAAAAAATTTAATTTCATTTTATTTAAATTTATAGTTTTTACCTACTCTTAACGATTTTCGGTATCCTCGAAATGATTATTCAATATTTTATTAATAAATAACAATTCCCCCAAATAGTATTTATAATGTGATTTAAGTAAATATTTAAAATACTTTTAAAGAAAAGTTATCAATTATTACTAATATAGTTGCAAGCTATTGTTCAATTTGAAAAAAACAATGTTATTACTTCTCCTTAATCTTTATTTATACAAAAAAACAGACTGTAAAAGAACTGTAATACAGTGATATATCCAATAATAACACATTATGTTATCTGAAGTTCAAATTATTTAGCAATAAGTTTCGAAAACACAAGTTATTTTCAATAAATTTTTATTAAAATCAAGAAAAACTGGATTAAACGGTTGTTTTGTAGGCTTTAAGGGGGTTTATTATAATTTGACACCATACACTCAACAAACTTAATACATTGACTTTGTGCTACTTACGCAACAATACTCTTTTGTTTTATAAAAAAAGGAACATACTTCGTTCAGACATTGACATGTGCAAGCACACTGTCAAGTCTTTTTGTGATGGTATAATAAAATTAGTGTGTATAGTGAGATTTGCAAAAGTTTAACTTTAACCGAAGCCTTCGGTTTTACATCATTTTTTTGTAACTATTAATTATTTGAACTAAAAGTTTAATCGAAGACCTCGGTTTGCACAAATTTATTTTTACTTTTGCCCTAAATATTAAAAATGGATAATAAAAAGCAACCAATAATTTTTTTTCATGTAGGACTAGGAAAAACAGCTAGTACATATTTACAGTATAAAGTTTTTCCTTTCTTTAAAAATATTAGGTTTATACACAGAAAACCGGAATACTTAAATGCTACAAAAATTATTGCTAAAAGTAAATTTGAAAATTATTTAATTTCCCGTGAATTTGACCAACAATTAGAGGATGAAGTGAAAAAGTTTTCTAAATTTTATCCTGATACGACTGCAATAATTGTTTTAAGAAAACATGATAGTTGGATTGCATCGCAATATAGACGCTTTGTAAAGAATGGACATGCTATTGAATTCACCAAATTTTTTGATTTAAAAAATAACAAAGGCTTATTTTCTATTGAAGATCTTGAATATTACAAGAAATTTGAAATTATTGAAAAATATTTTACTAAAAAACCTATTGTTTTATTTTATGATGATTTAAGAAGAAACCCTCTGCAATTTTTCGATTATATTGCAAAACAAGTTGGTGCTACTTATGACAAAGCAGATATTAACCTTGATAAAAAACACAGCTCCTATAACGAAAATCAACTAAAAGCTGTATTTAGAGTGAGTAAAATTATTGATATTCAGAAAAAAGATTTAAAATGTAAAATACTTCATAATTTTAGAAAACTTTTTATTAATTCCATAAGATATTCAACACTTTTTATTGCAAAATTTCTTCCAAATTCATTTTTTTCAAACAAAGATTTAATTGATAAAAGTGAACTTCAAAAAGTTGAAGAATTTTACAAAAAAGACTGGCAAGCATGTATTAATTATGCCCAAGAAAATAATCCTAAATAAGGTTCGTCCATAAACTCAACGGTTTAATACCAATTATGAGTCAAAAAACCAAATATCCATAAAGGAATTTTATTAGCAAAACCTATTTCAATACTATACAAGATTTAGTACATATTTTATGTAATGCATTACAAGATTTTAGCCATTTATTTAGTAATGCATTACAAGAAATGCTCTATTTTGAAAATTACTGGTTGAATTAAGACCAGTTCACTACTTAAATAATCTATGTTTTTAAATATGCTTTGTTATTTAGAAAGATTATTAACTTTGTTACAAAAATTAAAATATATAATTATGAATACAAAGAATAAAGGTTTTAACACCAAGCTAGTACATGCAGGTTCTTACGAAGACCAATTTGGAAGTGCAGTAACTCCAATTTATCAAACATCAACTTTCGGTTTTAAAAACGCACAACATGGTGCAGACTGTTTTGCTGGAAAGTCTGACGGATTTATTTATACTCGTATTGGAAACCCTACAATTAAAGCTTTTGAGGATGCAATGGCTGAGCTAGAAAACGGCTTTGGAGGAATTGCAACAAGCTCAGGAATGAGTGCTGTTACATCTGTTTACATGGCATTATTAGGACAAAACGAGCATATTGTTTGTTCTGGTTCTATTTACGGACCATCAAGAGGTGTGTTAGAGCAAGATTTTTCTCGCTTTGGAGTTCAAACAACTTTTATTGATACTGCGGATTTATCGCAAATTGAAAGTGCAATTAAAGAAAACACTAAAGTTCTTTATATTGAAACTCCAACAAACCCAACAATGCAAATTACTGATATTGCTGCGGCTTCAGAAATTGCTCATAAGCATAATGTTTTAGTTGTTGTTGACAATACTTTTTCAAGTCCTTATTTACAAAACCCACTTGATTTAGGTGCAGATGTTGTACTTCATTCAATTACAAAATATATTAATGGACATGCCGATGTTGTAGGTGGTGTTATTGTTTCAAAAGAAGAAGCAATTCATAATAAAATTCGTCATGCAATGGTTTATATGGGCGGAAATATGGATCCTCATCAAGCATTTTTAACTCAGCGTGGCTTAAAAACTCTAAGCATAAGAATGGATAAAGCCCAAGAAAGTGCAATGAAAGTTGCTGAATATCTTGAAGCACACCCTAAAGTAGAATGGATAAAATATCCTGGTTTAAAGTCGCACCCACAGCACGAACTTGCTAAAAAACAAATGCGAGGTTTTAGCTCAATGATAAGTTTTGGATTAAAAGGTGGATTAGAAGCAGGAAGAACTCTTATGGATAATGTACATTTATCAATGCTTGCAGTATCGTTAGGCGGAGTAGAAAGTTTAATTCAGCACCCAGCATCAATGACTCATGCAGGCATGACTCCTGAAGGCAGAGCTGAGGCAGATATTACTGATGGACTTGTTCGATATTCTGTTGGAATTGAGGATGTTGAAGATATAATTTCAGATTTAGACCAAGCATTAGCTAAGGTTTAATAACTTGAAATTTCAGATATAAAGTAAATATCAAAAAGGACGGCATAAAGTCGTTCTTTTTTTTATACTAAAATCACTACTTTTAGCTCGAATAAAAAAGACTCAATGAAAGACATACCAATAATTCCTGGCAGGGGTTTAATATCAAATACAGCAGTTGAACTAAGGCAAAATTATATTGAAAACGAAGGTTTTTCTATTGAAAAAATAAAGAAACATCGTTTTGATAAAAATGAAATTCAAAATAATGTTGAATCATTTATTGGCTCAGTTGAAATTCCTATTGGACTAGCTGGACCTCTTCTTTTTAATGACAACTCTGCCGAAGAATTGGTTTACTGTGCAGCAGGAACTTTGGAAGGGGCACTTATTGCAAGTATGAACCGTGGAGCTAAAGTTATAAGTAAAAGTGGTGGATTTAATGCTGTGGTTATTCATCAAAAAATGGTTAGAGCTCCGCTTTTTATGTTCAAAAATCTTACCGATACTGTTAGTTTTAGAAATTGGATTGAAAATAATTTTGAAAACATTAAAAATATTACAAAAGAACATTCAAATCATGCGAATCTAATTGATATTGAGCCATATATAATTGGAAGAAGTATTCATCTTAAATTTATTTATACAACTGGCGATGCTTCGGGTCAAAATATGACAACTAGCTGCACTTGGCATGCTATGCTATGGATTGTACAAAATTTTACCGACGAAACAAATATTAAAATAGAAAATTATATAATTGAAGGAAATGCTGCGTCGGACAAAAAGGTTTCGCAAGCATCAATTCTAAATGGGCGTGGAGTTCATGTTGTTGCTGAATGTTTTTTAAATGAAGAAATTATTAACAAAGTACTCAGGACAACATCCGATGATATTTTTAGATATTTTGGCACTTCGCTTTCAATAAGCAAAATCGATGGCATGTCGGGCTATAATATAAATGTAGCAAATACAATTGCAGCAATTTTTGTAGCAACGGGGCAGGATTTAGGCTCAATTCACGAATCGGCAAATGGAATATTAAATATTGAAAAAACGGAAAATGGTTTATATTTTTCGTTAAATTTACCATCGCTAGTTATTGGCTCAATTGGTGGCGGCACGCATCTACCAAAACAAAAAGAAGCCCTTGATTTAATGAAGTGTTACGGAACAGGCAAGATTGAGCGTTTTGCAAAACTTATTGCAGGCTTTGCTTTGTCGCTAGAAATTTCGACTTACTCGGCAATTGTAAGTGGCGAATTTGCTAAGGCTCACGAAAAACTTGGAAGAAACAAACCTGTAAACAGACTTCTGAAATCAGAAATAAATGAAAGTTTTATAAAAAAATGTATCAGCAATAAAATATTTAATATTGAAGAAATTTCAGCAAAAATAAGTAACAAAACCATTATTGATAACGGAATTATTACAAATATTACCAATCGTGTAAGCAAAAAAATTATTGGATTTATTCCTGTTGAAATAAAAGCGAACAAGGAAAAATATCAAATTTTGCTAAAGTCAAAGGCATTAGACAACGAGGTAATTAAAGGATTATGTGTTATGGCAGCATCAATAAATACGAAGCTTTCTGATTTAATTGAAGAGTATGGTAACACTATGGAATATTCTATGTCGCATTTAAAAGAAATATTAATTTACGAAGATTTACATAATAATAGTTTAAAAGGAACGCCAGATTATTTTGGGAAATATATAAACAAGAAAAGAGAGATTTATATCACTTCAATTGAATCCCTTGAACACTCTGACTTAAAACACATTAATACTGAAAACAGTCCTAACTCTTGGTCTGAAAAAGATATTAAAAACACAATAAAATCAATTTCGCAAATTCATAAATTCTATTCCAAAGAAAAAAACCGAGAGAAATTATCAGTTATCAATCAGTTTCAACCATGGAAAGCTCAAAAATTATACAAAAAACTTGTTTCACTGGTCATTACAGATACTGAAAATAACTATTTAAAAGAAAAATATAATAGTTTATACGATTTTATTGAAAATTCCGAGAATAAATTTAATAATTTGAATATTAAACAAACAATAATTCATAATGATTTTAACTCAAGAAATATTGCAATAAGAAAATCGGGAGAAGCCTGTATTTACGATTGGGAACTGGCAGTTATAGGCATTCCACATCGTGATATTATTGAGTTTCTAAGTTTTGTTTTACCCGAAAATTTCGATGAAGAAACATTTTTAAATTATATTGATTTTCATTATTCAGTTTACCCAAATTATAAAAAAAACGATTGGTATAAAGCATATATTTATGCTATAAAAGAATATCTAACAACAAGAGTTTCCTTTTACGAAGTAGCAGGAATACTAATGAAGTATGAGTTTTCAAATAGAATTTCGCTAAACTCTTTTAGAATGTTGGAAGTATTGGGTGATAGATTTGAAATGTGAGATTTTTAAATGCTATTTTTCACATAACCTTATCTTAATAAATCTACGTTCTCTGTGTTCTCATTTAAAATTTGAACGCTGATTATTATGATTGTTATGATTAACACTGTTTTTTTTATCATAATTTTATCTTAATAAATCTGCGTTCTCTGTGTTCTCATTTAAAATTTGAACGCTGATTATTATAATTGTTATGATTTAAATAATTTTTCAATCTTTCTCAATCTATTTTTTTTGAATTAAAATTTAGTTTTCGTCATTCTAAAAACTACAATACTTGCGATTATTCCTATAATAAC
>JAOZLS010000076.1 GCA_029934705.1 Bacteroidales bacterium
GAAATTGATTTCAAGACCCGAGTTTAGTTGTTGTTTTACTTTGTTCTCCAGAAAGCTCTTAAACTCTTTTTCATCTTTTTGTGGTAGTAATAAATTGATATTTAATTCTTCTGGTTTTTGCGGATTCCAGTTTTTTATTAGAGTATGAATTATATTTTTTACAAATTCTTTGTCTTTAAATGCATCTTTTACAGGAACCTCTATTTGTGTAGTTGTTACAAGTTCCGTTATTTGCTGCCTAAGTCTGCTAATTGCTTGTTTCGCAGATAATTGCATTTCTGATTTAGCATTGTTTTTTATTTCAATAGCTTGTTTCTCAGCTTGTTCAATTATTTCTTTTTCTGTTTTTTGTGCATCATTTACAATTTCAGAAGCATCATTTTTTGCTTTTTCAAGAATTTTTTCAGCTTCAATTTTTGCTTTTGCAACGCCTTCATTGTATATTTTTTCTGTTAGTTCGAGAACTTTTGTTGTCATAATAATTTCTTTAATATGTAAATGTGTTTTTTCTGTTGTTTAAAATTTATATGATTTTTTAATTTCTAGTTCAATTTTTCTATTATATGTCATGCTTAAAACTTCATTAGCCTTGTTTTTGTATTTTTCAGCTTCCTCTTTATTGTCCATTTTGTCGTAAACTTTTGAAATTCCAACTATTGAAGGTATGTGCATACGGTTAATATTTAAGCAAATTTTATATTCATTAATTGCTTCAGTGTAAAAACCGTCATTTACAAGTTGCTTTGCTATCTTAAAATGAGTCTCAATATCACGAATTTCAGTTTCTAATTGTAAATCAATTATGTCTTCCGATTTTACAGTAATAAATGAGCAGCGAACTTCTCTAATTACTTTTTCAGTAACACTTCCCATAATCATTTTGCTTAATGCAGATTTTCCTGTTGTTCCAATTATGAGTAGGTCTGTTTTTTCTTTTGAAATTGTTTTAAGTATTTTCGTAGCAGGATCTCCTTTATATATCTTTTTGTCCCAGTTTAAATCTGTTAATGTAAAGGCTTTAAGAAAAGAATCAAGCTTTATTACATGCTCAGACATTACTCTTTTATTTTCTTTATCTAAGTCAATATTTAATTTAAAAGGACCTACGGAAACTTCTTTGCATACATTTAATATAGTTAACTTTGATTTTAATCTCCTAGCTATCGTTATTGCGTTTTTTAATGCACGCCTTGAATGAGTAGAGAAATCGACAGGACAAAGAATGTTTCTCACATTTAATGGAGTTCCTTCCTTTATTACCCATACTGGTTTATCACTTTTTCTAATAATTTTTTCGGCAGTCAGTCCCAATTTAAAAGCATCATTTTTTAATTTTTCAGCAGAACCGATAATTATCATATTTGCATTTATATTATCTGCTGTCAGGCTTATTTTATCGTAGAAGCTGCCTATCTCTATTATCGAATCACCAGTTTTAATACCATTCTTTTCAATCTTGTTTCTAATAACTTGTAAACGTTTCAATACTGCCTCGTTCAGCAAGCGTTTAATTTTTTCGTCTTGAATATCTTCATCTAGTACGTGAATAAGTATTATTTCTGACACAAATACTTTTCCCATACCTATTGCATTATCCACAATGTTGTCAGATGAATTTCTAAAATCGACCGCTAGTAAAATTTTATTAAGTAGTTTCATATGGTTGTTTTTTTGTAATTGTTCTGTTAAAGTACTCTGTTTTTGTATATAAGTGGTTTGTTTTCATGTAATTTCCATTTTATCATTGCTAAGCTTGAGTCTATTGAAGTATTTTCAATTATTATATTATCAGGAGCAGAAAGTGGAGTTGCGGAAAAATTCCAAATTGCTTTTACACCGTTTTTAATCATTAAATCTGCAATTTCCTGTGCCTGACATGCAGGAACAGCTATAATTCCTATGTCAATAGGAGTTTTGTTGATTCTTTCTTTAAAATTATTTATATGAAATAGTTCCAAGTTATTTATATTGGTTTCTAATTTATCTGAATCAATGTCAAAACCCGCTATGATTTCCATACCTTCATTGTTAAATTCATGATACTTTATTAATGCAATTCCTAGGTTTCCAATGCCAACAATGAAAGCTTTTCTTAAAATATGGTACCCAAGAAAATCCTCAAGTATTTTTATCAATCCTTTTATTTCATATCCAACCTTTGTTCTCCCTTTTACATTAATGTATGAGAAATCTTTTATTATTTGAGTTGGGTGGATATGTAACTCTTTTGCAATACCAGGAGCCGATATATGGATGTTCTCTTTGTCTCTTACAGTTAAAAGAAAAGAATGATATAATGGTAACCTTCTTATCGTTGGTATAGGTATTATAGTTGTTTTATTGTTTTTTTCGCCCGTCATATAAAGAAATGTTTCTCTAATTAATATTATGCAAAGATATGTTATTATTTTTTAATAAAGAAATATTTCCTTATTAAAAATATTTCGTTATTAAAGATAATTTTTTCCTGTAAATTGAATTTTTTGTCTTAAATTGTATGTTATTATAGATTGTTTCTTAAATTAATTAATCTGATTTTTTTTATTTAATACATATTATTATGAAAACAAATTATTTTAAATTTCTGACTATTTTTATGGTTGTTATGGTATTAATGAGTGGATGTAAAGATGATGACGATGTTATTCTTACAGGTGAAGTTGAACCAAATGGAACTTTTGCTACAGCATCGCCTCTTACATTAGCAAATACTGCGGATGCAAAAATTAGCCCAGCATTGGATGTCGATTATTTTGTTGTAACAGCTACATCTGATGTTGCTATTACTATTGATGGTGATGTAGGTCTTGAACTTTATGTTTATGTATATGACGAAAATCAAATACAAATATATGGAGGAGGCACAGGAGCTAGAGGTGCATCAATGACATATACAATGAGTTCCTCCGATTTTAATGGAAAATTCTATATTAAAACAGAAAGTGCCTACCCTGATGATACGGGCGACTATACAATTGGGTTAGATTAAATTATTGTATATATATTGTTAAAGTTAGCCAAAGTTGAAGATATAGCATGTTGATTTTTATTAATATGTTTAAAAAATCTTTTACTTTGGCAATTTAATGACTAAAAACTAACATAATTACACTAAAAAACTAGATGTTAGTAATTTTTTAAAGTTAAATGTACAATTTACTAAAAAAAATGATATATTTGCCTAACCCTAAAATCAAGTACACTTAACATTCACGATGGCATCAACAACAGGACGAAAAAAAAGAGTAACTCGCAAAAGCGATAAAAATCAAGACCCCCTTTTTACACGCATTAAAAATACTTTTGAAGACGAAAGAGTTAGAGTATTCACAGGACTTGCCCTAATCTTATTTGCAATATTATTAACAATCTCATTTGGTTCGTTTTTCTATACTTGGAAACAGGATTATGACATTTTATCACTAGGTTGGTATAGTTATTTCTTTGACACAAGTGTTCAAATAGAGAATTCCGTTGGTAAAATAGGACTTCTCTTATCTAATATATTTATTTATAATTGGTTTGGTGTTGCGTCATTTGGCTTTGTTTTTCTATTAATAATTGCAGGTTTTAGGTTGCTTAATGTTAGAATCCTTTCATTATCAAAAAGTCTAAAATATACTTTATTTCTTATCCTTTGGTTATCAATTATTTTATCATTTATTTTTGGCGACACCGATACACTTATAGGAGGAAAATTCGGGTTTTCTATAAGTAGCTGGCTTGAATCGTTACTTGGTGTATTTGGTACAGTAGCTTTTTTACTCATAGTGATTTTCACTTTTTTAATATTTACAATTGAAGGCTTTCTTGAAAAAATACAAATATTTTTCAGTTCACTTTTTAGAACTCGCAATGTTTTAGCATCAATAAAAAATATAAAAAAAGAATATATACCAAAGCAAAATTCTGAAAAAAGAAATGTTTATACTGAAAACAAAAACGATAACGATAATGAACTTGAAGAAAACATAGAATCTGAAAATAAGGGTATAAATATTTTCAATAGAAAAAAAGAAAAGAAAAAGGATAACCGTATTGTTATTGATTTAGACACAAATGAGCCATTAGAAACTACAAATAAGCGTAATTACAAGCTTGGAAGCGATGGTAATGAAATAGATGATGAATTAGGCTTTGAAGTTGATGATAAGAGTCTGCATCAAGAAGCTGTTGTTAATATTTCGGTTCCAGAAACACCTATTGTAACTTCAGATAACGAAATTCCAAACATAGCTCAATCAGCAATTGGAACAGAAGCAGAAACACAAATACAAATAGAAAAAAAATATGATGAGCAAGGAAAACTTTTATTAGATGTAGAACAAAATACAGATGTATTAGTTGATAAAATTAACACTGAACCATTAAAAAATTATGATCCGACTTTAGATTTATCTAATTATAAAATGCCTCCAATTAATTTATTGCTGGAGCATAAAGCAGGAAATCCAAAGGTTTCAAAAGAAGAATTATTAAGAAATAAAAATAGAATTGTAGAAACGTTAAAGCAGTATAAGATTGAAATACAGAAGATTAAGGCTACAATTGGACCTACAATCACACTTTATGAAATAATACCAGCACCAGGAGTACGAATTTCAAAAATTAAGAATTTAGAAGATGATATTGCACTAAGTCTTTCGGCAATAGGTATTCGTATTATTGCACCAATGCCAGGGCGTGGTACAATTGGAATTGAAGTGCCAAATGAAAAGCCCGAAATTGTTTCAATGCAATCGGTAATTCGTTCAGCCAAATTTCAAGAATCAAATATGGAACTTCCCATAGCTTTGGGTAAAACTATATCTAACGAATCTTATGTTATTGATTTAACAAAAATGCCTCATATATTAGTTGCGGGTGCTACAGGGCAAGGTAAATCTGTTGGACTTAATGCAATGATTACCTCTATTCTGTTTAAAAAACACCCAGCACAGGTGAAATTTGTACTTATTGACCCTAAAAAGGTTGAACTTACACTATATGAGAGACTTGAAAAACACTATTTAGCAACATTGCCCGATTCTGATGAACCAATTATAACTGATAACCAAAAAGTTATTCAGACAGTTAGCTCGCTTAATGTAGAAATGGATAATAGATATCAGCTTCTGAAAAAAGCAAAAACAAGAAATATTAAAGAATACAATACTAAATTTATAGCAAGAAAACTAAATCCAAATAATGGACATAAATACTTGCCATATATTGTTTTAGTAATAGATGAATTTGCCGATTTAATAATGACAGCTGGAAAAGAAATTGAATTGCCAATTGCCCGACTAGCACAGCTTGCACGTGCTGTTGGTTTACACTTAATTGTTGCAACTCAACGTCCATCAACAAATATTATTACAGGAGTTATTAAAGCGAATTTTCCTGCACGTTTAGCATTTAAAGTAGCATCAATGATTGATTCTAGAACTATTTTAGATAGTCCAGGAGCAAATCACTTAATTGGTAGAGGAGATATGCTTATGTCTCAAGGTAGCGACCTTGTTCGTTTGCAATGTGCATTTATTGATACACCTGAATTAGATGAAATTACAGAATACATTGAAGGGCAGCAAGGTTACACTACACCATTTTTCTTGCCAGAAGTAAAAGAAGAAGGCGATGATGAAATAGGAGCAGTTGATTTATCAAAAAGAGATGAATTATTTGAAGACTCTGCACGAATGGTGGTATTGCACCAGCAAGGTTCAACCTCATTAATTCAGCGAAAGCTTTCAATTGGTTACAATAGAGCTGGTAGAATAGTTGATCAACTTGAAGCAGCAGGAATTGTAGGCCCACCAAAAGGGAGTAAGGCTAGAGACGTATATTTTGCCGACGAATACTCGCTTGAACAACATTTAATAGGCTTATTATAATATAATAGTTGTTACAGAACAATACATGAACCATACTAAAATAAGTATGGTTTTTTTTTGTTTTGGGTATGAAAATAAGCTAAAACATAAACACGTAAAAGGATGACATAATAATTTATTAAATTAATCGAATTTGAATTATTCGCCATCAGTTGTCAACTAGAACCATACACTCGTCAAAGTCTAATAAATAAATACATTATTTATTGTTATTTTAGATAAATAAAAAGGAGGATGCCCAAAATCCATAAACAGAGTAAGCACAAATCTAAACTAAAAAAAATGAAAAGAAATTTATTATTTGTTGTTATGTTAATAATGACAGTTGCATATTCTTATGCACAAAACAGCAATGGCTATGGAGATAAAAGTGTTGTAAACTCGGCAAAAGATACTCCAACAGGCTTACCTTTTTTTGATAACTATGATGATGCAGATGTTAGTAATTACAACGACTTAGGAGGAGCAACTTCTGCAACAAGTACAGCTTATTCTGTATTTGGAGGTAATAGCCTTCTTATTGATGGTGGATCTTTTGGGTCAGGCTTAACCAGAACGCTTAACACTTGGCCAACTTACATTTCAGCCTATGTAATGTCGCCTGTAGCCATTGGTGCAACTTCTGCAACTTCTTATATTGAACTATCTAATACTAATGGCGACCCTATTATTATGACTTGTATCGAAGGAACAGAAGGACCTGCAATTACTACAGGAACAGGTTGGAATGGTTTAGGATCTATTACATCAGGAATATGGTATTTTATCGAAATGAAAATTGATTATAATGCAGAGGAAACTGAATTTTTTGTTGATGGTGTTTCCATAGCAACTGTAGGTTTTTTTGGCGGAAATACTCCTACAGCTGAAGATTGTATATTAGAATTTCATAATTATGGAGGAGAAAGCGGCTACTGGGACGAAGTATATGCTTATGCTCCTAAAGATGCTCCAAATAATCCAACTATAACTGATATAACAGACGTTTGTACTTATACTACTCAAACATTGGTAGCAAGTACTTTATCACAGTGGTGGAATGCTCCTGCTGATGGCGATTTTATGGCTGTATCAACAGAATTAGAAGTTGATTTAGGAAGTAATGACACAACTTTATATGCAAATTCTATTGTAGCTTCTGCTAATAATATTGGAGTGCAAACGGAAATTTTTGCTGGCAATGTTAGAGGCTATTACTTTACAGCTCCAACAGATTTTGTGATTACAGCATTGTTTGTTCCTTTACAGCAAACTGGTGCTCAAAATATCGAAATTGTTAGGTTTACGGATGGTGTACCTCCAGAGTATAGTTTAACAACTAACGAGTTTGAATCATTAGGTTTTTGGAATGATTTAGGAGAGTATGAACTTGCAATGTGTTATATTCCTGTAAGCGAAGGAGATATTATAGGTATTTATGGATATAGAGATCAAATAAATTCTTATGGAGATGTCAAATATAATACTCACATTAAGGATTTTCCAGTAACTTTATATCGTTCAGGAATGCAATTTCCTCTTGAAGATGGTAGTCAAATGCACGATATATATGGAAGTGTTGATGGTACTATAGGAAATGTACAATTTGTTTATATCGATGCCGTTTCTGATAGAGTTGCTGGAAATATTACTTTAGAAACAGAAGCTCCTCTTGCAACTTGCCCCGATAATCAAGTGGTTACTACTCCTACTGCAAATTATACAGTTAACGGAGCTGAATTTGACCTCGTTTCTTCTTCAGATAATTGTGCTGTTGATTATTTAATTAATGATTTTAATTCTTTAGAAACTCTTGCAGGAGCAGAATTACCTGCTGGTGAAAATCTTATAGAATGGACTGTTTTTGATGATGCAGGAAACTCCGGTACTTGTGATTTTACTGTTACTGTAAATTCAACTGTTGAAATTAATAATATAGCATTAGAAAATGTAAATATGTATCCTAACCCATCAAAAGGTTATTTTACTGTTGATAATGCTCAAGGGTTTAATATTTCAATTACAGATTTAACAGGCAAAATTATTAGAACTTATAGTAATATTGATGAGAATAGTTTAACTATTGATTTTACAAATGAAGCAAAAGGTATTTATCTTGTAAAAATTAGTAATGAAACTAATGTAAATGTTAAAAAAATAATTATAGAATAAAATATTATCAATTAAATAATAAAAGAGGATAGCTTATTAAGTTATCCTCTTTGTTTATACTAAATTGCTTTAATAATTGTGATTTAGAAGATGGAATATTTTTGTTCTAATTTTTGTTGCAAAATTGTTGCATAGCCTTGCTACGGAAGAATTTTGCAGCTACAATTAGGGCAAAAATAAACACTTTATATTCATAATTATTGGAGCATTTTAGTATATTTATAAAATAAGTCTATTTACACCAGTTGGGTACTTCTTTTTTACAATTGCATCTTTAATTTTATTGTAGTCATCAGTATTATTTACAAAATCAATATTATTTGTATCAATAACTAAAAAAGACAAATCTTTTTGTTGTTTAAAATATTCAAAATATGCTTTTTGGATATTATCCAAATATTCAGGCTTTATTTCTTGCTCGTATTCTCTTCCCCTTCGTTTTATGTTTTTAATAAGATTGTCGGTTCTTAAATATAAGTAAACATACAAATCAGGTTTTGGTAATGAAGTGTAAATTATATTAAAAATTTTACGATATAATTTATATTCGTCATCCGAAAGTGTATTTTTTGCAAAAATAAGCGATTTTGTAAAATAATAATCTGAAATAGCAAAAGGTTTAAATAAATCTCTATCACGCAACTCATTTTTTAATTGCTGAAACCTGTCGGCTAAAAAAGATAATTCAAGTTGAAAAGAATATCGCTCTTGATCTTTATAGAATTTAGGTAAGAAGGGATTGTCGGCAAATTGTTCTAAAATAAGTTTTGAATTATAATCATTCGCAATTTTTTTTGAAAGAGAAGTTTTCCCTGCTCCTATATTTCCTTCAATAACAATGAAGTTGTTGTTAGTTTCCGACATTCTATATTTGTGTTTTAAAATTTTAAAAAAAGGTCTTCATATTAATATGAAGACCTGTAAAATAAATAAAAATATTATTGATAAGGATTAATACCCATGTTTTTGTATATAAATGAATAAATGTCAGCACTCTCTTCAATAACTTTGGCAACAGGTTTGCCTGCACCATGTCCAGCTTGTGTATCTATTCTAATCATTACAGGGTTATCTCCTTTGTATTTACTTTGTAACTCTGCAATATATTTGAAAGAGTGTGCAGGTACAACTCTGTCGTCGTGGTCGGCAGTAAGAACAAGTACTGCAGGGTAATTTTTATCTTTACTAATATTGTGCAATGGCGAATATTTATAAAGATATTCAAACATTGCCGAGTCTTCACTTAATCCGTAATCGCCAGACCAAGCTCTACCAATTGTAAAGTTTTGGTATCTTAACATGTCCATAACACCAACGTGTGCTAATGAAACTTTCATAAGGTCGGGGCGTTGGTTTGTAACTGTTCCTACAAGTAAACCTCCGTTTGAACCTCCTTGAATTGCTAGTTTATTATTTGTTGTGTATTTATTATCAATAAGATATTCGCCAGCTGCAATAAAATCGTCGAATACATTTTGCTTGTTAAATTTAGTACCACCTTTGTGCCACTCTTCGCCATATTCTCCTCCGCCTCTAATGTTTGCAACAGCATATATACCACCATTTTCAAGCCAAATCATTCTAGTTATACTAAATCGAGGCTGAATACTTATATTAAAACCACCATAAGCATATAAAAGGGTAGGAGCTGTTCCGTCTAGTTTCACGTCTTTTCTACGTGTAATAAACATTGGAACTTCTGTTCCATCTTTACTTTTATATTTTATTTGTTCAGTAATATACTCATCAAAGTTTAAACCTTCAATTTTAGGTTGTCTGAAAATTTCGGATTTTCCTGTTCCAAAATCATATTTGTATGTTGCAGATGGTATTGTAAATGAAGTAAAAGAATAGAATGCCTCATTTTGTCCTTTGTTTGCACTAAAACCCGAGCAAGTTCCTATTCCAGGAAGCTCTAAATTAATTGAAGTTTCACCATCCATTTCAAAAAGGAGTACTTTGCTTTTTGCATCTTCCATATATGATGCAATAATTTTATTTGCTCCTAGTACAACCCAGTCTAATACGTTGTTTTCTTCTGGAATTATTGTTTCCCAATTTTCTCTTTCAATATTTTGTGCATCAATTGCAATTAGTCTATATTTTGGAGCTTCATCATTTGTTTTTATAAAGAATTTGCCGTTAATATGGTCAATCACAGAGTACTCATATTCAAAACCATCTGCTATTTTTATAAATTCTGTATTTTTTTCAATATCTTTATAATATAGAGCATTTCCGCTAGTCGTTTCTGTTTCATATAAAAATAAATATTTTTCATCTTCCGAAATACTTACACCGTACATTCGGTTTCCGTTTTCGTTATTTTCATATATTAAAATATCTTCGCTTTGTGGTGTTCCTATTTTATGGTAATAAACTTTCTGAAATTTATTTGCATCAGTAAGCATATCTTCTTCGTCTGTTTCTGGATACCTACTGTAATAAAAACCGTCGTTATGCCATGTTATTCCTGAAAATTTTACCCATTTTATATGGTCGCTAATGTCTTTTGTGGTATTTATATCTCTAACATAAATCTCGTTCCAGTCCGAGCCTCCTTTTGCAACTGAATAAGCTAAGTATTTTCCGTTTTTTGAAACTTTTACTTCTGTTAATGCAATTGTCCCGTCTTCTGATAATTTGTTGGGGTCAAGCAATACTTTTGCTTCGGCTTCTAGGTTTTCTTGTATATAAAATACGTTTTGATTTTGTAGTCCATCATTTTTAAAGAAGAAGTATTTTCCTCCTTTTTTATATGGTGCTGAGTATCTTTCGTAATTAAATATTTTTGTAAGTCTGTCAATAATATTCTGCCTGAAACTTATTTTTTTTATATAGCCAAAGGTAACTTCATTCTGACTTACTACCCATTTTTTTGTTTCTTCAGAATTATCATCTTCAAGCCAACGAAAAGGGTCAGGAACTTCGGTTCCAAAATAATTGTCGCTTATTTTCTGTTGTTCTGTAACTGGGTAGTTGTACTTTGAGCTTGTGTTACACGAAATAATAGTTGATACAAGCATAATTGCGATAATAAATGTTTTTTTTTTCATTTTAAATAGGTTTTAGAGCTAAGGAACGCAAATTAAATAACATATAATAGTTATGCTTGTTCATTTGTTCTTTAACTTCCTTAAAAAAGCTTTAAATAGTACTACTATTCTCAGATTTTTTAAGTCGTTAAACAACAAAGCAACTTCGCCTAACTATTATAGCTTATCTAATTTATGTTCCTAAAAAAGCAATTTTTCATTATTAAATAAATGAATAATTGCTTTAAAGCCTGTTATTATTCTAATACAAGTCCTAATTCTTTCTTCTTTTTGTCAAGTATTTTGCCATAAATTCGTCCAGCTAATATACCAATTGAAAAACCAATCATTAAGCCTGGTGATAAATATCCAGGATGAATAAGCCAAGCTATTCCGCCGCCTATTGCCAAACCAATAATAATTCCGATTAATGTAAAAACTGCTAAAAAATATGTAGGTTGAACAATTCCATGCTTTTTTTCCAAGTGTTTCATATAAGCATTGTTTTGTTTTTCGTAATAGTGCCTATCACTAGGCGAACCATTTAGTAAATCAGGTATTTTTTCTACCAAATCTTCTATTTTACCCTTTATTGCTTCGCATTCTTCACATTCATCTGAAAATTCATCAATTTTTACAGATATTTTTACAAGTCTATCTAATTTAAAGAACTTAAAATCTGATTTATACAGTTTTTCTTGTTGTTCTTCAATTTTAGTGTTTATGCTACGAGACCAAACGTTAAGTTTTTCCATTTTCGTTTCTTAATGTGTTGTTAACGGGAATTTATCCATAAATTCATTAACCTCAGCTCTTACTTTAGATATTAATGCTTCGTCTTCAGGGTTTACAATTACTTGATCCATCCAATCTACAATTTTAGGAATATCGTTTTCAGTAATACCTCTTGTTGTAATTGCAGCTGTACCAACTCTAATTCCTGATGCTTGGAAAGGTGAACGAGAATCAAAAGGAACCATATTTTTATTAATTGTAATATCTGCTTTTTCTAAAGCTTTTTCAACAACTTTACCTGTTGTATTTGGAACTTTTGTTCTAAGGTCAATAAGCATTGAGTGGTTATCTGTTCCGCCTGAAATTACTTTGTAGCCTCTTTTTACAAGTTCTTCTGCCATTATACCAGCATTTTTTATAACTTGTTTTTGGTATGTTTTAAATTCATCGGTTAAAGCTTCGCCAAATGCAATTGCTTTTGCTGCAATTATATGCTCTAATGGTCCGCCTTGTGTGCCAGGGAAAACAGCTGAGTCTAAAGTTGCCGATAATTTTCTGATTACACCTTTTGGAGTTTTCTTTCCCATTGGGTTGTCAATATCTTTCCCAATTAGAATCATCCCACCTCTAGGTCCTCTAAGTGTTTTATGTGTTGTTGTTGTTAAGATATGTGCATAAGGGAAAGGGTTTTTTAATAGTCCTGTAGCAATTAATCCTGCTGGGTGCGATATGTCAAACATTAATAATGCTCCAACTTTGTCAGCAATTTCTCTCATTCTTTTGTAGTCCCAATCTCTTGAGTATGCCGATGCACCACCAATAATAAGTTTTGGTTTTGATTCTATGGCAAGAGTTTCCATTTCGTCGTAATCAACAGTTCCTGTTTCTTCTTTTACATTATATGAAACTGC
>JAOZLS010000380.1 GCA_029934705.1 Bacteroidales bacterium
CTTTTCTGTCTTTTGCATTTATTCCAAGATTGTTGAAAATATTTGCGTTCTCCTGTATAAATTGTGCTGTCCAAATTACGTGTTTGTGTGTATAGTAATTATTCTGATTTTTAGGACAATATGTTTCGGGCTTATTCCAAAAGTCTGCTTCCAAAAAATCAAAACGCCCATCATTTTTCTTATTATCTGCCCTCTGATAAAATTTCCCAATATCGTGTAAAAGTGCTGCGAGGTATATTTTTTGTCGCATTATATTTATATTATTTTCTTCCATTAATGTTATTTTTTTCGGTTTCTATTTTCTTTTGTTCTTTTTCGAGTTCTTCTTTTGTCCAAATTTCATGCACGGACTCGCAGTAATCTAAAATTTTACATTCGGGACACCAACCTGAGCAGAAATCTTGTGTTGTACTGTAACCAGGCATGTGAAAAATGTCTTCAGCAAATATGCTTCTTATCAATTCATACTTTAAACTTGTTGGGACATTATCTGATAATGAAACTTCAATTTTAAATTCTAAGAAAGTATCTTCAATAGCATCAATAATTTGCAACATTTGTTCATTAGTAAGTTTTTTTGCTAGTGGTAATTCTTTGTAACTCACACCAAATAGCTTTTTAGCAGCAATGCTTGGTGCTGTTTCTAACTTCATCATTGTATCTGCAAATTCCTCATAAGAGTTTCCAAAATCAGGTTCTGGCGGAACATTTTCTTTTGCTTCTTTTAAATCTTCAATTATTTGTTCAATATATCTTTGCATTTTTTTAGTTTTATTTTCTAATTTGTTCAAAATTTGTTTGATTAGTTAAATATAGTGCGTAGGAATTTCCTTCAATTTGATTTTGAGTAACTGCTATTGTCCAACCATATTTCCGAATCATTCTTATATAGAATTCACGTTGTAAATTATCTTTACATTTACTCATTACTAGCACATTATGAGTCCAACTGATTTCTCCAGTCAATGACTGGAGATTTTCATTGTCTTTGTATTCAAGATAAAATTTGCGCATATTCCAAAGATTTTGAGCCGACCAACCTCTTTGCCCAGGAAATTCTTCTTGCAAATCTTTTGAGAGTTGTTCAACAATGGATTTTCCCCAACCGTGTTGTTCTTGTTTTTCAACAATCATTTGTCCAATATCCCAATTTAGCTGTATAGCTTCCTTGTTCACAGCTTTCATGGCTTCGTACTGTGCCGAACGAATGCGTTGTTTTATACCAGTTACAAAGTTTTTATATGTGTTTTTTTCTATTTGCATCGTTTAATCTTGATTTATCAAATTAGTTATATCAATATTTAGTTTTATTTCCTAATTTGTTTAATAGTTCCAAAGCCGAAGCTTGCTCCTTTTCCTAAGCCTATATAATTTGGTAAAAATACGTTGGTGGAAAACTTTAAATCGAATGCACTTAGGTTTACACCTTTGTGTTTTAGTTGTTTTGTGCGTGTTTGCTCGGTTATTTTTACTTCTATATTTTTTTCTATTGTCCAACTTATTCCTTTGGCAAATGATAGTATGTTTGATGTTAATAAATTTTCTAAAAAAGATAGTTGATCTGAAATACCTATCAGTTTTTGATATTCTACATAATTTTTGCTGTTTAGGGCTAGCCAGTTTATTATGGAGTAAGAAAATAGCTTGTCCCAAACTTGCATTGTAAACTGATTTACATTTAAGTTTTTTATGCTGAGTTTTTGCGTTTGTTCGCCAATTTTTATTTCCCAGCTTGTTTGTTTAAAGAAATGGTGTATTTCGTCAACTCCTTCTTCAATGCAAAGTATTGCTGGTTTTCCGTATATTTGCTTGTATTGTATTAGCGGATATTTATTTCGGAGTCCGTTTTGTGTGTGGTTGTGAAATAATATATGTTCGTGTCCTGCTTTTTTTGCAATAGCTGCCCTAAATGCTGGTAACTCGTAGCGTTTTAGTTCACCCGAAAATTCAATTTGTAATAATTTTAGTTTTTTTATCATTAAAATGTTTTTTATTATCTTTTTCAAAAAAAATGCCAAAATATAAAATGCTTAAAACAAGGATGTTTGATTGGGTGTTGCTAGTCAATTTTAAAAATGTACGTCAAATTTTGACTATTAACTAAAATTGTTTTAATTTTGGTTCTGTTATATTTTTGCATTAGCAATGTATAAATAATTATTTGTATTCTCAAAAAATAAAGTATGAAAATTTTAATTTCGTGGATTGCGTTGAATAATGATTTTGCTGATAATGAGGCAAGTGTAAATGGACCAAATTATTTTTTTCATAAGTATCATTACAAACATGATGTTCATATTTTATTATATACTCCTAATACAGAGACTAAAGCCACTTTTCTTCAAAATAGATTAGCATCCGATTTTCCTAAACATAATATTGAGCTAAAAAAAGTTAATATTAGCAATATTAGTGATTTGGTTATTGTAAAGTCTAAAATTGAAAGCATTTTGCTTGAACTTTCTGATAATGAGATTGATATTTTCTTTTCGCCTGGGGCATCAATTATGCAACTTAGTTGGTATATTTGTCATACTACTTTGGGTTTAAGTACTAGGCTTGTGCAATTATTGAGGGGTAAGCATAGTAAAGAAAAAAATAAGCCCGATTTGGTTTTTATCGAAAGTAGTTTTTCGGATATTCCACGGTCGGCTGTGTTAAAACAAACATTGGTTGATGATAAGAAAAAACATAATTCAGATTTTTTAATTTCTGATAGTATCTTGCCTGTTTATAATAAAGCCGAAAAAATAGCACAAACCGATAATGTAACTGTTCTTATAACTGGCGAAACTGGTACAGGAAAAGAACATTTGGCTCGTTATATTCACGATCAATCGGCAAGGAAAGATAGTGCGTTTGAGGTAGTAAATTGTGCCGGCTTTTCCGATGAGTTATTAGAATCGAGACTTTTTGGGCATAAGAAAGGCTCGTTTACTGGTGCTATAAATAACGAAATTGGTATTTTTAAAAAGGCTGATAGTGGTACCGTTTTTCTTGACGAAATTGGTGATATTTCGCCGTATATGCAGCAGTCGTTGCTAAGGGTTTTGCAAGAAAAAGAAATTAGAGCTATTGGTGGTAATGCTCAAAAAGTTGATGTTAGAATTATTAGTGCTACAAATAAAAATTTATTAAAACTTGTTACTAAAGGTAAGTTTAGGAGCGATTTGTTTTATAGGCTTGCTGTTGCCGACTTGCATTTGCCTGCTTTGTATGAGAGGGGGGTGGATGATAAAAAAGCTTTACTTCAATTTTTTATTAATCAGAAAAAAAATCAACTTAAAAAGAAAAATGTACTTAAAATTAGTAAAAAACTGAATGATTTTATTCTTTCCTATTCTTTTCCTGGAAATATTCGTGAAATGGAAAATTTAGTTGAGCGTTTGTATGTGTTTTGCGATAATGAAGCCGATATAGAGCATCTTTCTTCAAATATTATTCAGCAGTCGGTAAATAAAAGTTTAAGTTTAAAGGCAATAGAGGAAAATCATATAAAAATAATTTATAAAAATTGTAATTATAATAAGTCTCAAACAGCCAAAATATTGGGTATTGCACTAAATACTCTTAAAACTAAATTAAATAGTTACGAGGTTTAGGAATAAATGTGTTTTTATGTAATACTGTGATGAGTATATCATTATATTTCAACTATGAGTCTGCTCCGAAAACCGGTCAGACGGCTGTATTTACAAAATACAAAAACCTATCTGTCTTATTTACTGTCAATTAATAAAGCCGTCAGACCGATTTCTATACAAATTTTGACTTTTCGGAGTAGTCTCAACTATTAAGAGTTTGAGAAAATTGCGGGTTACGAGTTGCGGGTTAAAAAAGTATAACTCGAAATATTTAATACTTGAGACTACTCCGAAAAGTCGAACTATCTGATTTTTAAAGCTTTTTTACCCTTAATCCCTAAAGATGTAAAACGGTAGTTTTAGCCTTTAAAAACCAGATAGTTTTCAAAGTCCCCTTTAGGGGATTTAGGGGTATAGCCGTCAAGCTAAGAGTAAAGCACCAACGGTGCGGGAATCATTAGCCTAGCC
>JAOZLS010000077.1 GCA_029934705.1 Bacteroidales bacterium
ACAAACAAAAAATAATTCATTTTAAAAATCACAATTATAACAGCAATTCAGTATAGATCTAATTTTAATACAATAGCGGACGGTGCAACCGACATCATTTTTGAAGATTTATCTGGTTCTGAGCCAAAAGGAAATCCCAAACATATTGGCAAAAGTTTTATCATAAATTATAGTACAAAAATGGTAGATAGCGAAATTGGGAAAATTGAACAATTTACTATTGAAAGAATTGAACTCACTAAATAAAAATGATTTAATTAAAAAAAATCCCAACAAAATTAATTGTTGGGATTTTTTTTACTAAAGCAAACTATAATTTCCGGAAAACTTATAGTAAAAATATTTCATTCTTTATTATAATGGTTCGTTAATCTTTGCTGGGGTGCTATTTGCAAATTCTTATATCACTACTAATCAACAGAATAACGAAACGAAATTAATTTTGACAAAGTCCTCATTTTCAGCCATTTGAAAAAATGTACCGAACTATTGCTTAATACAACTTAAATTTAATTATTTTTCAACTTTGAACATCCAAATAAGAGCGGATATTTAGAAAACATTTTATTTCTATTTTTTAACAAGAGTTTTAAAAAAAGGAGGAACCTTAGTTTCAAAAGTCATTTCTTTTTTTGAAAATGGATGTAATATTGTTAATGTAGCTGCATGTAGAGCTAATTTACTTGCACCTTTAATGTATTCTCCATACATTTTATCGCCTACTATTGGATGCCCCTCGTCGGATAAATGAACACGAATTTGATTTTTTCGTCCTGTAAAAAGATTAATTTCAAGCAAGCTAAATTCACTTGATTCTTTAATTACTTTGTAGCCTGTTTTAGCATATTTACCGTTTTCGGTGTCATTTGTTGAATACATCCTATGCATTTTATTTTCTACCAAATAAGAGCTAATTATGCCTTCCTTTTCCGTAAATACGCCATGTACAACAGCATAGTATGTTTTACTAAACTCTTTCCATTCATCTTGCAAATAACGTTTTGCCTTTTCAGTTTTAGCAAAAACCAAAACACCAGATGTGTCTCTATCAAGTCGATGAACAATAAATACCCTGTTTCTTGATTTAGAATATCCTTTTTTCACATAATCATTTAATAGGAAATGAGCTGTTTTTTCTTTTTGCCTGTCAGTGCCAATTGTCAGCAAACCAGCAGCTTTATTTACAACAATAATATCTCTGTCTTCATAAATAATTGGTAGTCCTTTAGGTTGATATTTTTTAGGTGTTTTTTTAAACATTATTCTATAAATTAAGTTTCTTAAAATAAATATTAGGTAAAAATTTATTAAATACTTCCATTTTATTCTTTTCCTTTTTCACCTAGAACAAATTCCTTGACTAAACTATCATTAAGAAAATCTTGATCATGGTGTCCTAAATAAATTTCAGCTATCATATTTTTCTCACTAACAACATAATCTACCGATGGCAAAAACGGTTTTATATCCAATATTGGTGTTTTATCGAAAAGGTCTATTCCACTAACATATATTTTATTTTGTATTATTGTATCTATTCTTATTAAGGATAAGCCTATTGGATTTGGACGACGAGGCGAACGTGTTGCCAATATACCATATTGATGGTCGCTTTCAGGTGGAGTTACAATACCTTCCCAACCATTTACTTCATGAAAATCAAAAATCACCCAAATATATTCAAACTCATCAAGACTACTTAAGCCCTTTATATAAATAGTATCTAAAATGATTACCCCCTTAGATTTTGGTTTTAAAACCCCTTGCCTAGGAGCTCCTGTTTCAAGTGTATATTCAGAAGAAAAAAAACCTATTGGTGTATATTCAATTGAATTATTCTTATTATTACAACTGGTAATAATAAGAAGAAGAAGAAACATTATATATATATTTAATTGTTTCATTTTTCAAATATGAGGAATAAAAAGCTTGACCTAAAATATAATGAGAAATCAAAACATTTTAGGTCAGTTCAATATTCTATATAAGCACTAAGTGCTATTTATTATTGCTTACGAACTTATGCAAAGCCTTATCAATAAGTAGTTTACGAATAAGTAAATATACAATTAATTTTACACAGCTGCTTATTAAATTACTACTTATAAAACTCTTCAAAAACTCTTTTCATATAAAAATGGTCTTTTACTCCTGCAAGTTCTCTAATTGAGTGCATTGCAAGCATTGGGTTTCCAACGTCAACCATTCTAATATCTAATTGTGAAGTTAAAATACTTCCTAATGTTGAACCTCCAGCAATATCCGAGCGGTTTACATATTTTTGCACTGGTACTCCTGCTTTTTCGCAAAGCATTTCAAACGCACCAGCAGAAATACTGTCAGTAGTATATTTCTGATTTGCATTTATTTTAATAACTGGACCTGCATTTATTTTTGGTCGAGTAATTGGGTCGTGAACTTCAGGTATATTTGGGTGTACAGCATGTGCCATATCAGCTGAAATACCAAAAGATTTAGTTTTTGCTCTAAAATAAGCATCTTTTTCGGTGCTAAGCGCCCACGATATTCTCTTTAAAACATCTTTTAAAAATGGCGAGCCTGCTCCTTGCTTAGTCTGGCTTCCTACCTCTTCATTGTCAAAGCATGCCATAACGTTTGTAGTTTGTCCTGCAACAGAATTTAACAGAGCATCGATACCTGAATGTACCATTGCTAAATCATCAATTCTACCTGTTGAAATAAATTCTTCGTTTTCGCCAATTATTGAGCCTTTTTCATATTCGGCTAAATTTAAGTCGAAATCTAAAATTTGCGATGGTTCAACTTTTAATTTTTCAGCTATTAATTTTATAAGGTAACCTTCTTTTTCAAACTTATCGGTAACTAAGCGTAAAACAGGAAGCATATCCACTTGCGGATTAAACTCTTTCCCTTTATTTATTTGCCTATTTAAGTGTATTGCAACGTTTGGTATAACCAATAATGGTTTATTAAAATTAATGTATCTAACGTCTAAATTAAGCGGATCTTTTGCTTTTAATACAACTCGCCCTGCTAAAGAAAGAGGTCTGTCTAACCAAGTACTATATATTGCACCACCATAAGGTTCTACATTAAGTTTAAGATACGAACCTTCAGCTACCATTTCGGGTGTAGGCTTTATTTTAAAAGTAGGAGAATCGGTGTGTGCTGCAATAATTTTGAACCCATTGTCTTCTATTTCGCCTTTACCAACAACAAAAGCTATAACGGCTGTTGCATTTTTAGAAGTATAATATTTTCCGCCTTTTGCAAGGTTCCAACTTTCGCCACGGTGCAACTGCTTAAATCCTTTTTTTAGTAGTGCCGCTTTAACGTTGCGTGTTGCTTGGTATGCTGATGGACTTGCATGAATAAAATCAATTAAGTCGGTTGCAAATTTTTGTTCTTGTCCCATAATATTTAATAGATTATTTTTTTTCTTACAAATTTAATTATTCTGTTTGTATTCTCTAACATTTTCTACAATTTTTTTTAAACTATCGTTAGTATGTGCCATTAATAAATTTTCTTTTTGCAATTTACTGATGCTATTCCTAAAATTTTGAATTTCAAATTCCAATATATTAATATTATCCGAGGCTTCTTGAAAATCGATAAATAATGAGGCAACTTGGGCATTTGATAACTTTTCTTGTTCTTTCAACTTACCTATTGTAATATTATATTCTTTGTTTTTTTGTGTAACAAAAGTCAATCGTTCAAGGGTTCGTTGTAAATTATTTTTGACTTCAATTATTTGATTTTGCAAAAATGCTATTTGTCCTTTATTAGTTTTAATTTCATAAACAGCATTCTCATTTGCTACATTTAGTATTTCAAGCTGTTTATTTTTTTCGGTAATACTAATTTTTCCTTTATTGTATAATTCTTCAACTTCAGTTTTTTGAATGTTAATCTTTTTTATTTTAGAATTTAATGAATAAATTCTTTTTTTTAGAACATTTATATCTTTATTATTTTGCATAATAACTCCACTATCTAGTTCGGTTAAAATATTATCGAAACCAGCAATTGTTTTGCTAAAGCTTAGTCCAAACACATCATTATTTTCATCAATCATTTGAGCCACAATTCCAATTCTATCAATTGCTTCTGGTTTTGAGTAGTCGGTACTAAACGCATATTCTAAAACTTTATCAATAATTTTAGTTTGAAGCTCTCGGTTTCGTTGAGCTGTTTCGTATTGAATTTGCTCCGTTTTTAGGTTGTTATTAACTTTAGCTAGAATAAATGGACCTGCAATTGCTGTTATTATAATTGTTAAAATTGCAGGGCTTAACAATGTTTTAGTCAGAAAATTATTTGCTTTAAGTCTTTTTCGTAGTTTAGCATATCTACTTTTTAAATTAGATTTACTTTTTTGGTCTTCAGCAAAAATTTTCTGAAACTCTTCTGGCGAGAATATTTTATTTTCATTAGGCATAGTAATAATTATTAGTTTATATAAAGGTTACATATAAAACTACCTAAAGTTATAATTGAGTATGTGTGATTTGTTAAAAAATGCTAAATTTTGAATGAGATTAGGAACTTACTATGTATAAATAATAACTAATTATTAATTGTTCCCATTTAGAATGAGGATAATTACACAATTGTTCCCATTTAGTATGATGATAATTGTATAAAAGTTTGCATTGTTCATCAAATTCATAGGATGTTTGATTTTGTATGAGAAAACATTAAACTTGCAAAACAACAAACTAGATTGGGAAAAAGTTATGCCGATAAATACGAAATAAATATATCGTCTTTCTCCTCGCAATTATATTCAGTCTGATAATTTTATAAACTTACCTTTGTATGCTGTTTATTTTTTTAAGAGCAAATTGTAATGTCTAGCCCTAAAAACAGCTTTATACAAAAAAGTAAATTTCTTATTAATACTGATTAAAGTAGCAGTCTTCGCCAAGAATATTTATGTTTATTATATAGTCAGCTTAGATGAAGGAAGTATTTCATCAAAAAGTTTTCATAATCCAGAATAATAAGCGATTTGGTGTTCTAAAAGTGTTCCATGAATTTAAAGGAATATTAATATTAGTTTGTAATGAAATAAAATTATCTGAATGACCATTTATGTCAGATAGATTACCTGCCAATATCGGACTTTTTTTTATTATTGAACCTGGTGTATATTCAACTTTTAAATTCATTTTCAAATAATTAAAACCAATGAAAAACCCTGGGGAAATATCAGAAAGCATATTTTTAGATAATTTGTAATTTGCTGTTCCGTTAATATATTCATAATTTGACTTTCCTGTAATATAAAAATTTGCCTGAACACCTAAAAAGAGATATCTCATTCGTTCATAATAATTTTTACCATATTTAAAATAAAGAGGTAAAGATATTGAACTAATCTTATTGGTCTCTAGAATTTCATATTCATAAAGTTCAACAAAGTAGTCTGTTTTATAGCTATTAAGTTGATATTGTGCGCCTACAGTTGCACCAATATTGTCATTTTTAGAGTCAATATTATAATATAAACCAAAGTTATAACCTATTCCATAATGGAATTGTATTATATCCATGTTTATCAATTGTTCATACGTTTTATCTATCAATAATAGTTTACTTGTTTCACCAAGTTGTTGAGTATTAAACAAGCCATGAGTTATTCCTCCTGAAACGGAAAAATAACGGTATTCTTCACTATATTGTGCACTGGAAGATAAATAAGTAACAACAAGCAATAGAATTAGATATAGCTTTTTATTCATAATAATATATTTATGAAATATTGGTTGCTTTTTATTTTAATTATAATAATTATCCTAGTTATTTCGTCTTTTTATCATACTAGCCTTTTGCAACAATTAAAAATGCTTTTTTCTTGCAATAATTCCTATTTTCAAATCTATTTCTTTAATAATCTTGCTTCTTTTTACTTTTGGACAACCAAATGTAACTTTATAATATGTTTTCTCACCATTTTTATTAATATAAAGCAATGTATCAGTATATTTATTCTTAATTAAAGAGTCTCCCTTATAAATTTCATCTCTAAAAAAATTAAAGACTGTATCAATTTTATTTCTATTATTTTTTAGAATGAGATATTCATAGGAATGCATTTCATAATCAATAAATTTATTCATAACTATATCATTATACTCTCGTTTATAATATTCACTATAACTATAACATAGTCCTGCGTCAAATGAAATACATGAAACTGTATTAATAATTAAGATGAATAACAATGTTTTTTTTAGCATATCATTAATCGTTGAATTCAAGTTACGAATAGAACTTTTGGTTAAATAATAATTTATTCATAACAAATATTAGAAATCTTTAATTAATTCAGTTTATTATGCCTTTTTTATGATACTAAATACAGCATTCTAATAAAATGCCATAATTTTCATATTATAAAAATAGAAAATCCAATAACTCAACTCTCAACAAACATCCCACTCAAAGCACTATAAATTTCGGATAAATTTGAGCTTGAAAATACTACTAAGCCTTTTTTGTCGAGCAAAATAGTGTATGGTAGTTTGCTTACTCCGTATAGTTTTATAATTTCAGAATCAACTCCTTTAAGTTCCGAAGTTTGAATCCATGGTATATTTTCTGCCTTAACATATTGTTGCCATTTATCTTTATTTTCTTCTAGTGATACAGTAAATATTTCGAAACCATGATTTTTGTATTGTTCATAAATCTTTTTCATGTCATTATTTCTTGCTTTAGAACTCTCGCTCCATGAGGCTGAAAAATCCAACAGTACAATTTGACCTTGTAAAGAAGAAAGCGAAATTTGATTTCCATTTATATCACTAACAGTAAAATCGGGAGCTTGCCGCCCTATCGCAACATTTTCGAGTACTCGTATTTTCTTATTTAGTTCTGTTACATAAATTGTTTTTTCAATTGATGAACTAAAATTATTTGCAATTTTTTTTATCTCATCTAAATTTACAACATCAAACAAACTTCGTGTTGCTATAAAGGCCGAAACTTCACTTGTATTATTAGTTAAAGTATATTCTTTTATAAAGTCTATTTGTTCGGCATACGCAATTCTATATACCGAGTCCAAATGCAAAAGCATGGCGGTATCGCTATTTTGCAGGGCAACATCACGTTGTTCGTATAATCTATTTTGCTTATTTTCATATAATGAGTTATTCTCCAAAAAAGACGAATATTCATTTTGAGCATCGGAACCAATTATTCTTAAAGCTCGTTCATCATTCATATTTGCTTCAATAGTAATATCATCTTTATCAATAAAAAATTCAATAACTGCAAGCCCATTGTTAATAATAAGATAATACATTTCGGGTTCGGTAAATTTTACTTTTTTAAAAGAAAATTTACTTTGCAAAATATCAGTAGAATCAACTGGTTCCATTTTATTATTATAATACCTACTTAAAACAATTTTGCCTGAGTTAAGTCCAGCTATACTACCTTCAATATAAATAAAGCTCGAATCTGTTTTATCGGTATTACACGAAAAAAAAAGAATTGGTATAATTAAGAAAAAAAGTTTTTTCATTGGTTTATAAATTATCTATATAAAGTCATCTGATGAATCTGTCATTTAAAATTACAGAATCGATTACCGTATATTCAGTTAGTTTAAAATTTATCCGATAACTAATGTCATGTCATATCAGCTTTGACGCTACATTTTCCTGCGGACGAATGCAGGTCTGTTCAATCCATAATACAAAGATTTTCCAACGTTCGTAGGACATGGAAACGTCATTACAGGCTTAACATAGCACTAAGTAATATTAATATCCTCCAAATTTAAGGTGCTTTACAGAACGTCCTTTATTTTTTATTTCCATTAACGATTGTATTCCTATTCTTAAATGGTCGTCAACAAATTTATCGGTAACAGTTTGGTCGCTTTCGTCAGTTTTAATCCCTGTCGAAATCATAGGCTGATCCGACACTAGAAGTAAAGCACCCGATGGTATTTCGTTATAAAAACCGACTGTGAAAATTGTAGCAGTTTCCATATCAATAGCCATCGATCGAGTTTTTCTTAGGTATTTTTTAAACCTTTCGTCATACTCCCAAACTCTTTTATTTGTCGTAAAAACAGTGCCAGTCCAGTACTCTCGTTCATTGTCAACAATAGTATTTGAGACTGCTCGTTGCAAGTTAAATGCAGGTAATGCAGGCACTTCGGCAGGAAGATAGTCGTTTGATGTACCTTCGCTTTTTATTGCAGCAATGGGCAATATTAAATCGCCTAATTTATTTTTCCTTTTTAAACCTCCACATTTTCCTAAGAACAATACAGCTTTAGGATTTATTGCACTTAATAAGTCCATAATTGTTGCAGCATTTGCACTTCCCATTCCAAAATTAATAATCATTATTCCGTTGGACGACGCATTTGGCATGGGTTTGTCGTCGCCAACAATTTCAACATTATATTTTTCGGCAAACAATTCAACATAGTGATTAAAGTTTGTTAAAATAATATAACCCGTAAAATCTTCTAATTCTCGCCCTGTATATCGGGGCAACCAATTTTTTACAATTTCTTCTTTTGTTTTCATCTGTATATAAATTATTTAAAAAGGTTAGATGCGACACCCGCATGCAATCTTATCTTGTATTTATTAGTGCAAAATTGCAATAATCATTCCCTTGTATATTTAAAATTAATAATGGGCGTTTCATATCTTTGTTTAATTTTTTTTGCGAATTAGCATATTATAAACATTATTTCATAAATAAATTCTACTTTTCATAAAAAATAATGCATTTTTGACAATATAATATAAATTTACAGAATATATTTGCAGTTAATATACAAATTTAATAAAAAGTGACTAAATTAAATCTTCCTGAATATAAACTTAATATAAAAAAGAAAAATTCAAATTTTGAAATTTTTGATATTATACGTAATAAATATTATATTTTAACACCAGAGGAATATGTAAGACAAAGTTTTATTCACTTTCTTATAAATGATAAAAAATATCCAAAAGGACTTTTGGGAGTTGAAATTTCTTTAAAAATACATAACACATTAAAACGTGCCGATATAGTTTTGTACAATAAAATAGGCGATGTAATTGTTGTTATAGAATGTAAAGCTAGCAGTATTAAAATATCGCAAAGTACTTTTGATCAAATTGCAAATTATAATATAAATTTTAGAGCAGAGCATTTAATTGTAACAAACGGAATAAACCATTTTTGTTGTAAATATAATCATACTGATAACACTTATAAATACCTAAAAGATATACCTCACTATAACGATTTAACATAGTAAAACATGAAATTAAAAGAAATTACAAATTATTTAGAAACAATAGCACCATTATCTCTTCAAGAATCGTATGATAATGCAGGCTTAATAACAGGTTCGCCCAACATGGAAGTTACAGCAGCATTGCTAACATTGGATACGACCGAGGCTGTTGTTGATGAAGCAATTGAGAAAGGAGCAAATCTAATTATTTCACATCATCCGATAATTTTTAAGGGGTTAAAAAAAATTACGGGCAAAAACTTTGTTGAAAGAACAATTATAAAAGCCATAAAAAATGATATTGCAATATACGCTTCTCATACAAATTTTGATAATGCACAACATGGTCTAAATTCAATATTATGCAAAAAATTGGGTTTAACAAATTGTAAACCACTAGAAGAAATGTCTGGAATTTTAAAAAAACTAGTTACTTTTTCGCCCACAAAAAATGCAGACGAAATTAGAGAAGCCCTTTTTAATGCAGGAGCAGGACATATTGGTAATTACAGTAACTGTAGCTATAACACAGAGGGAATAGGAACATTTAAAGCATCTAAAAACAGTAATCCATACATTGGTAAAATAGGTGAGAAACATTTTGAAGATGAAACACGTATTGAAACAGTGTTTCCATCCTTTTTACAGGGAGAAATACTAAAAGCCCTATACAAAACGCACCCCTACGAAGAACCAGCTTACGATATTTATAATATCGAAAATAAATATCAATTAGCAGGAGCAGGAAAAATTGGGGAGTTAGAAAATGAAGAAAATGAAATTGATTTCTTACACAAAATAAAATTAATATTTAATGTAAGTTCGATAAAATACACCAAATTAAAAGGTAAAAAGATAAAAAGAGTAGCAATTTGTGGTGGTTCGGGCAGTTTTTTACTAAGAAATGCCATTTCCAAAGGAGCCGATATTTTTATTAGTGGCGACTTTAAATACCACGATTTTTTTGAGGCTGATAATCAGATAGTTATAGCCGACATAGGACATTATGAAACAGAAGTTTACACAAAAGAGTTGTTTTATAGAATACTTAAAGAAAAATTTAATAACTTTGCATGCTTTTTTTCAGAAACTAGCACTAATCCGATAAAATATCTATAACATGGCAGAGACTAAAAAAACACAGACAGTTGAGGACAAATTAAAACTTCTTTACAAGCTTCAATTAATAGATTCAAGAATTGATAATTTAAGAACTCTAAGAGGCGAATTACCTCTGCAAGTTCAAGATTTAGAGGATGATATAATTGGTCTTGGAACAAGGTTAACTAAAACAGAAGACGAAATAGAAGAGTTAAATACTACAACTGTAGAAAAGAAAACTTTAGTTAAAGACGCAGAAGCTCTTATTGCTAAGTATGAAAAACAGCAAATGAATGTTAGAAATAACAGAGAATTTGACTCGCTGAATAAAGAAATTGAATATCAAAAACTAGATATTGAATTAAGTCATAAAAGAATAAAAGAGTACAAAGAAAAACTTGCAAAAGCTCAGGATAAGTTAAAAGCAATAAAAGAACTTATTGAAGAGAAAAAAGAAGATTTATTGTCTAAAAGTGCTGATTTAAGTAGTATTACAGAAGGAACTCATAATGATGAGGACGCTTTACGAACAAAATCAGACAAACTAAAAACGAAAATAGAAGAAAGGCTAGTTGTTGCTTACACTAGAATTCGTGAAAATGTAAAAAATGGTTTAGCAATTGTTCCTTTAGACAGAAGCTCTTGTGGAGGTTGTTATAATAAAATACCACCTCAAAGTCAGTTAGACATAGCAATGCGTAAGAAAATAATTATTTGCGAACATTGTGGAAGAATTTTAGCTGATGCTTTAATTCCTGACGAGGTAAAATAAAAAAACTTAGAGATTATAAAAGAGGCTGCTCAAATTATTTTGACGCAGTCTTTTTGTTTTCAGACAAACTATGATTCTTATATCCCTTTATTGCTATAGGTATAAGTCCTAAAATTGGAATAAAATAGAAAAATACAAATGGGTTTTTTAGTAAATTCCATAAATTTCTGAAAAAGCCCATTTTTACGGTAAAATCAGCATCGCCATATTTTTTATATTTTCTTTCAAACTCATAAAATAAAAGTCCCCAACTCCAAGGCATACCATAAGGTAACAGTTTAATATTTTTAAACATGTTTTTTATTAAGCCTTTTAAATCCCACGGATTTTTACCATGCTTTTTAACTGCCTCATTCATCTGTACCTGAAATTCACCTCTAATTCTCTCCGATAATTCTTTAAATTCATCCTGACTAATATCGTCATAATTCTTATCAACCATTTCGTAAGGTTTTATTCGCTCGCCCAACACATATTTTAATTTTGCAGGAAAACCAAAATAAAATAACCAAGGCTGAATTACAATAAGAGGAGAAATTGCTCCTAACGGAAAAAATGGTATTCCTACTAATTTAAAAATTTTATTTACAATTTTTGAACTGTACGAATATGGATTTATGTATTCGCCATTAACGCAAAAAAACGGAACAATATCAGTTTTATATTTAATACTCATACGCAAAAATGATGTTTTCATTTCTTGCATTTGATATTTTTTATTAAAGCCTTTTGCAATACCAGGAATTCCTTCAGGATAAATTAATAAATCTTCATATTTATTCGACATTAAATTTTCAAAATTTTCAAAAGAAGCATCTACTGAGCCCATTCTATTCCAAAGTCCATCAATAGTAAAAGGATTCATTAACGCCGACTGCGACAACATTGGTGAACTAAATGCACGTAACATACCCTTTTCAAAGTTGCGTGCATTATTAAATCTGTAGGCAAACACCATTGCATCCCAGGGAAAAGCCATTCCTGAATGGTTGGTAAAATAAATTAATGGACGCTCTGGATTATTTCGTTTTGGTATATTTTCCCAACCTATAAGTTCCGATCTAAACCACATTTTATCGATATAATGTGCAACTTTACTAGATAATAACCTAGAATAATTTCTATCAAATAATTTGTCATAATCTTTATCTAACTCTTTTTCATTTGAAGAAGAGTTAATTTTAACAGTATCACTATTATTTAATAAATTTGGATCTTGCATAATTTTAAATATCGAATTATATATATGTTTTTTATAAAGTTACAAAAAATGTTTAAGGACATAAAATTTATTTTATAAAACTTGCGATATTTTTTTTAAAGTAATTCTAAAATGACTAATTTTACTATTCAAATTTTATAAAAAAATGACACACATTAACAAGAATCTTCATACCCACACAAGCTACTGCGACGGAAAAGGCACAGCAGAAGAATATATTATAGCTGCTATTGAAAAGCAAATGACTTGCATTGGTTTTTCGGGACATGCTCCTGTTCCATTCAAATCGTGGTGGAATATGAGTAACGAAAATTTCAAGAACTACATTAAAGACATTTCTTTTTTAAAAGAAAAATT
>JAOZLS010000381.1 GCA_029934705.1 Bacteroidales bacterium
AATTCCATAAATACCTTCGCTACCCTTAATTATATCTAAAACTCTTGGACCAGTTGCTGTTGCTGGATATTCTTTGGTTATAATATCGCCAGAAGGACTAATCATTTCAACACCTAAAACCAAATCGCCTGCATCGCCATAATAAGACGATTGCTGCCCAGAACCTAAAGTTATAAACCAGCCTCCAACCGAAGAGTATTCAAACGATTGAGGAAAATGCCCGCAAGTAAATTTATGTTTTGAGCCATAAAGTTTGGGTGCATTATTTAAAGCTTTTTCAAATGATGGTCCCATCATTCCCGCTTCAACTGTAACTGTTTGATTAAGCTCGTTTAGTTTTACAATTTGGTTTAAATGTGTTGATATAACTAGTGTTATTCCGCCTTTTTCGGGGTAATACCCAAAATTTACAGATGAGCCACCACCGTAAACATAAACTGGAATTATTTCGTTATTACAATATTTTACAATTTCTGAAATTTCGACTTTATTTCGAGGGTGAACAACCAAATCAGAGATTAATCCAACTTCATTTCTACGAAGTTTCATTGCTTCCTCAACTGTTTTTCCTGTCGAAAATTTTAATCTGTCATAAGTTTTTGAAGAAACATTCTCGTTTCCACATATTTCAATAAATTTATCTATTTGCGATACACTTAATTTACTTTCTACACTTATATCAACTATCTCATTTCCTGTACTTTCTTTTTTTGAAAAATCTTTTTCAGAAAGTTTAAAATTTTCTTTTAATTCTTTAAAAAGCATAAAATTTGGATGTTTAAATCCAAGAGGATCTCCATATTTGAAAATTGAACGAAAAGAACCTTTTTTTGGTGCTTCATTTATCCAGTCTGGTTGAAATTTAGTATTTTCTGACATATTATTTATTTTACGAATTTGTGTATTTAAAAAACTGTGTTTTTATGTAAATTACTTGCAATATAACTTGTATCAAATCTAAATTGACGCTACATTGTCCTGCTGACGAATGCAGGTCTGTCAATATAAACCTGAATTCAAACTTATTCTGGTAATTTAAAAACATTTTCCATTATCTGTATTTCTTTTGCTAATTTTTCGCTATTCCAGTTTAATTCTTTTGCCGCAAGCTCTGCTATACTTTCCAATATTTTTTTTCCTGGATGACCAAGAAGCCCGAGACCTGTACGACGAAGCATTATATCGGATAAACTAACAGCCATTTCGTTTCTAATAGCAAACTGAACTTGAGCCAAATTTTCGCCATCGGCGTTTAGTACTTCTTTACAATTTTCATGTTTATCTGTAATAGAAAATATTTCGTCAATTTCTGTTCCATAACTTTTTGCAAGAAATTCAATTTGTTCTGGAAGAAATTCAGAATACTGTTTTTGCTTTTGGGCAACAAACTCTTCAAAATTATCAATATTACAAGAATATAAATAATTGCTTTTCGATATAGATTTTTTTATTGGTAATTTAAGAATTTTAAGAGCTTTATTTATTGCTTTTTCGGCAAGCATTCTACTAGTTGTAAATTTTCCTCCTTCAACTGTAATTAAACCTTCAATCCCATTTTTCTTTTCGCCTGTAATTTCGTATTTGCGAGACGAATTATAAACATCCTCAGTTTGATCTTCGACTAAAGGACGTAAGCCTCCATAAGTATAAACAATGTCTTCATATTTTATTTTCTCGCTATTTCCAAAGGAATTATTTACATCATCCAGCAGTTCTACAATTGCTTTTTTTGTAACCTTATAGTCATCAGGGTTTCCTACAAACTCTTTGTCGGTAGTTCCAATTAGCGTATGATTTCGGTATGGAACAAGAAAATAATGTTTTCCAAGTGCAGTTGAACCCGAAAATATGTGCTTATCAATAAGTTTTTTTGTAACAAAATGAATTCCTTCGGAACGTCTTAATTCTTGATTATCAGACTTTTTCTTTACTTTATCCAATAGCAAATCAGCCCAAGGACCTGAACAGTTAATAACTAATTTACCATTAACATTGTATTTTTTGCCAGATATTTCATCAATTACACGAACACCTTTTATAATTTTTTGTTTGGGAGTTTCTTCCGTAATAAAATCTTCAACCTTAGCATAATTAGCAACCGAAGCTCCGTGCTTTACAGCAGATTTCACAAAAGCCAAAGTAAAACGCTCGGGCGAATGACTTGAACAATCGTAAAACATTTGTCCGCCAGTTAGACCTTCCTTCAAAGCATTTGGGAACATTTTTGTAATTTGCTCAGATGACACACTTTTATGATGTGGCATTTTTTTGCTTTTATCCCACAATCTATTTTTATCAAAAGAAAATATTTCGTAAAGCAACATGCCTATTTTCATCATAAAATTAGGCGTTTTATCTTTTTTATAAACTGAAATTAAAAATGAAGCAGGATGAATAAAATTTGGAGCAATATTGGTAAGTACTCGCCTCTCTTTTAATGATTCTCGCACTAGTCCGAATTCATAAGTTGCTAAATAGCGTAATCCGCCATGTATCATTTTTGAAGTAGCAGCAGAAGTGGCACTTCCAAAATCTGATTTTTCGAGCAAGGCTACAGACAACCCGCGTGATGCAGCTTCGTAAGCAACTGTGGCTCCGGTAATTCCTCCGCCTACTACTATTAAATCGAATTCTTTTCCTTGGTAATTTTCAATAAAACGTTTCATGGTTTTTAATTTTAGTATAATACTACTGCACTAATTTGTATTAGATTGATAACTAATAAATTAAGATGATTCAATGCCATTTTAAAGTATTTAGATTTTAGTAGTTAGTAATTAGAAAAATTAGTTGGGTACTTGATCTTATGCAAAATATATCTTAATACTAATATCTAACTACTAAATATTTTTACTGAATGAATGCCAATTATCGTTGTAATATCATTATTATCATAGGGGTTTTTGATATCATAAAGTAAAAATAAGTACATTTATTATTGATTTATTCTTTCCCATATCTCAAGGCTAGTCTGCATTGTTTGTTTAACAACATTGTTAACTTCATTCTTATTATGAAGAATTGTATCCTTTAATTTCTTGTAGTAATCCAAAGATTTGTTCTTTATTTGTGTACTACTAAAATAAGCAGCACCTTCTTTGTGATATATTTCGGTTAAGTCGTTATATAGCATTTTGGCTATAGAGTTTTTACTCAGTTTTATAAAAAGCACTTGTAAATCCCAATCATAAACTGAAAATTCGCTGCTTTCGGCATTAATACTTGGAGCATTATTTAATTTGTCAAGTATTTTATCTGAATTAGATAATATAGCTTTGTAAGCAAGGTCTGGCAAAATTAGAATTCGGAACTCCAGCCAATCTTTAATTAATAACTTTGACCTAAACTCTTCAAATTTCATTAATGTTTTTAAAACTGCTAAGCCACCATTATTTTTATAATCAACTACAATAGTTGGTCTGCCATGTTTAATAATTATCCAGCCATCTCTTGACAAACGTTGTAAAGCCTCTCGCAAAGTTGGTCTAGTAATTCCAAGTAATGTAGCAAGTTCTCTTTCTGGAGGCAAGTTTTGTCCTGCAGCCCATTCGCCATTAACAATAGCTTTTATTATTTCGTGTTCAGCAAACTGAGCTGGCTTAATAAATTTCTCTTTTTTTTCCATAATTCAAAGACTTTTAGGTAAGAGGTCTGACCACAAATATACTATTCTTTTCTTTATAAAAAATAACTATTGTATTTTATTTTGCTTAAAAAGAGAAATTAGTTTCATAATCAACTGTCATTATGGATGTTAAGAGAGACTAAAATATTTTTAAAAGAAGCTAGCAATTTAGAATCTTTACATTCTTGCCTATTTCAGGTGTTTTCACCTGAAATAGGCAAGAAGAAGCAAGGTAAAAAAACCTCACTTAGGCAATTTATATCAACCAACGACATTTTAAACTAAAGCCAAAATATTTTTTAAAGAATCTAGTAATACCAAATAAACATCAAAATTGTCGACAAATCCTTCATCTTTTCCACAGTTCGCCTGAGGCTGTCAAATAAAAAAAAGAAAAAGTTCGGCTTAGGCTTTTG
>JAOZLS010000382.1 GCA_029934705.1 Bacteroidales bacterium
TTCTGAGGGTATATTAGGTAAATGCTTATTTATTGCAATATATTCTTCAACTTTAGATAAAGGAGGAAGTTCATAGTTTGTATTAAAAACAAAGTCTGCCCATGAGGATTCTACTTTTACTTTTTTTGCACTAATAGTTGAATTTATTTAATATCTAAATTCATAAAAATACTTAGTTTTTATTATCGATGCTAAAGTGTCTTCTTGATATTCTAAAACCATAGTTTCCTTAACATTACCATAATCATCAAAAATATATGATTGCTTATAAACTCTATTTGCTTCTACAGATTTAAACTCTGAGGTTAAATTTTTAGAGTGTTTTCCTAAATAATTTATACCGTTAGTAACGTAATTTTGTGGGCGTTCTAAATCATAAAATTTTCTTTCAAAATTACTAGTCTCCATTCCTTCTGAACCATTGCTATTATATTGTATCTTAATAATATTTTCATTATTTATAGTATAAATTGTTTCATATGAATAAGATTCATTTTCAGTTATAGATCTTATTAAATAGCCACTTTCGTCATATTCATATTCTGTATAAATGGTATCGCCAGGAAAAGACTGTGGAATAATACGCAAATAACAAGTCCCCTCATCATTAATTAAATATTGATAATAACTACTGTAATTGTTCACATTTATAGTATAATGGAAAAGCTCAACACAAGTATCACTCCATAAATACTCACTCCGAGAGTTCGATCCTGTTTTTTTTACTATTCTTCCAAGCTCATCATATTCAAATAAATATACTGTTGTATCATATTTTGTAATATCCATATATGATTTTATTAACATTTGTCGGGGTGTTATTACTTCTGGTTTACATGAAAAAATAACACCTATTATAATAAGTAAATAAATTGTTTTTAGAGTTCTCATTGTTTTACTATTTTTTTATAAAAATAATTACTTCCATCATATAACTTTAATAAATAAAAACCTTGTTTCAAATGTTTTGTTGATATCGTATTTGTATTTTCTGTAAAAGTAAAATAGCTAATAATTTTTCCTGTAATATCAATTAATTCTGCTTCTATAAAGACATTATCAACTTCTATTACAATTTTTAAATAATCGTTAAATGGATTTGGCAAAACATTTATAAGATTTTCATCTACTTTTTTATTTATAATTTTAGGTTCAAGATTATAATCAAAATTTTGAGATTTCTCTATTTCAAAAATACTACTATTTGAATAGCCTGACCTGCATATTGATCTATTATTTAATTTATTTATAAATAAGTTATCAAAGCAATTACATACAGGAGGTGGTGGTGAATTATCAATTTTAGCTATAAAGTTAGAATTTTCTGTTATTACTGTTTCAGAATTAATTATTATTGTATTCTTGGCTATAATTTCAAAATCAGAATCAATAAAAATAGGTTTTTCATCATGATTAAAGAATACCGTGCCTGCTTGAAGAAGCCCAGTATGTACATAAAAATGTTCCCAAGAAAATTGATTAAAATTAACATAGCGGTTTGAATTTATAACATTTATTTGTTTAGTTACCAAGCTATAAACAGAATCGTTATTATTTAAAGCATAAACAAACTCATAATTAGTATTGTTTTTACCAGCATAAGCTTTAAATGTTATATCATGTTCCCCTAAATCTGCTCCAGTAAAATTGAAACACCATCGAGGTATATAATTTCGGTATTCATCATAAAGAAATTCTCGTTTTTCTTGGCTTATCCCATCTAAAAACCATTCAATTGCTTTAATTCCATGATATTTCTCACAGTGTTCCAATGCATATCCAACTAGTTGATATTCACCAATTTCAACATCATACGTTTGTACACACTCCTGACCTGATAAATAGCTATCAAAATTGACTAATATACAAGGGTCGTTAGTGTAACCAACGTTAATAATTAATTCTTTTTCGCCATAATTACTATTTTCATCTACAGCTTGTACATAAATATGATAATTTCCAAGGTCGCTAAATACATATTGCTCTGTAGGATTTATTGTAGATATATTACATGTCGAGTTTTCATAATTACAAGGTCCATTAAGCTCGCCCTCTGCTTTATTTATTAACCATGTATAATTTATATTTCCTGTTGCATTTTCGCAATAAGCAGTAAATGATACAGCATCACCTGGTAATATATTACTTGGAATAGTACTAACATTTACAATTAAATTTGAATTGCCAACATTTAGAGCTTGAAGTATATCTTCAACGTCTGGGTAACCATGACCAACTTCAGTATTCCATAGTCCATACTCATCATGATATTCATAATAATAGTTTTCAGGCTTTATACAATTAGTTAGAAGAATTTCCTTTGCTTCCTGATACAATAAATTGGGCTTAATTGAATACATAAGTGCAAAAACCCCTGCTATATATGGTGCTGAAAATGAAGTCCCTTGGACTGGTGACGCTACTGTATAAGAATTATTAATATCTGTTGTTACAATATTTGTTCCTGGTGCAACCAAGTCTAAAGTTTTACCCTCATAACAACTAAAATCAGCTCGTCTATATTCTTGATTTATTGCACCTACAGCAATAGTATTACTCATATTAGCAGGAAAACAAATAGTATGTCCATAACCTTCAACAGTATTACCCGATGCTACAACTACTGGCACTCCACGTCCGTCTCTACCATATATATTTGCTTGAATAATTGCATCTCTAAAAGGAAAAGGAATATCTTTATGTGCCTCCCCCGTATAATCACCAAATGAAATTGAAACCACATCGGCTTTTGATATGTCATTAAATACAGCCCAAGTTAAAGCAATAGCTGCCTTTTTGTAGCTTATGAAAATTTTTCCATCCTCTGCATCCTTAGATACTCTTACGGGTATTATTTTTGAATTATAGGCAACGCCTGCAACTCCAATATTATTATTACCTTCGGCACCTAAACACCCAGCACACTGTGTACCATGTGAATCATCATTTGTAAACGAACCTGGTATTACATCTTGTTCAAAAAAGCAATCGTAGCCAACTACTTTATTTTCAAATTTCAATAAATTATTTACTAAGTCAGGATGAGTTAAGTCAACTCCATTATCTAAAATTGCAATTCTCACTTCGGAACTCCCTGTTGTATATTCCCATGCTTTGTCAATATTCATAAATGGAATAGCCCACTGATTTGCATAATAAGTATCGTTTACATGGATAGAATTGTTTGGTAAAATCGCAATAAAATTAGGCTGTGCCCAATAAAACATACCCGTCTCATATAATATACGAGCTAATTCAGTTGCATCCATTTTAGAATTCTCAATAATTTCAAAATAATAGATATCACGAGTATAAGCAGACAAACCTTCATTTATAATATTAAGTTTTTTTGATAATATTTCGACATCCTGCTCTGAATACTGACTTTTTAGTTTAACTCCGACACAGTCATCAAAGGCATGCATTATAATACCATCCCTTGGCCCTTTAAAATAAAAATAATTTGCATATTTTATTTTAGTATTTTTCCTTAATGTATTAATAAGAAAGATTACATCATTGATATTAATATCATTATTTAAGTTCATAACAAATTGGACTTTATTAGATAGTCCTTGTTCAAAACCAATTTCATTTAATATATTTGCTTTATTTGTTTTTGAATATACAATATTATTTGTTTGCCAAATAACATCATTTTTATCCTCAAAGCTAACACCATCTTTAAAGGACATTAATATTCTATATGTAGAAATTTTTGTTAAATGAATTTCTTCACCTTCCGTACCATAATACCATGCGTTTTGAGCAAATGAAATATTGAAAATTACCAAAAACAAAACTAATAATAAACTTTTATTTTTCATGTCTAGTTGATTTTAAGTCATCAATTTGTTTCTGTAAATCAATAATATACAATGTAAGTTCTTCAATTTTTTGCATTTGGAGTTTTTGCATTTCACCTAAATTTAAACCCTGTTCTAAAATTTCTTTTTCAGAGGGTATATCTGGTAAATGTTTATTTACTATCACATATTTTTCAACTTCATATAAAGGCATTAGTTTATAA